>NZ_JBASXK010000089.1:0-81111 GCF_049276915.1 Aestuariivita sp.
GCGGCACCATCGGTCCAACGGTTCGCCCTGGTGGGTCTGACAGTCGATCCGCGACTATCTGCAAAATCCGCGCAGCGATCATGTGCCGGGGTGAAACGAATGACAGGTTCTTGACCTAGCTCAAAAGCATCCGCGTCGCGCGATGCTAAGGCGGGTCGATGATATCAATGAAGGAAGTCAAAGTTGAGCACGACATCATACCCGAAGCTGACGGATGGAATCGCAAGGCAAGTCGGTCAGTTGAGAAAGAACATCCCCGATACGATGAAAGGCTTTTCTGCGATGGCGCAGGGGGCAACGGCAGATGGCGCTTTGGATGAAAAGATGAAGGAACTTGTTGCGATGGGCATCGCGATTGCCCTGCGCTGCGACGGGTGTATCGGATTTCATACAAAGAGCCTGATACGGCTTGGGGCCACGCGCCAGGAGTTCGAAGAAATGCTGGGCGTTGCGATCTATATGGGAGGTGGGCCCTCGTTGATGTATGCGGCGCAGGCGCTTGACGCCTGGGACCAGTTTGGCGCTTTGCACCGCTAGGCGGTTTGTTGCTTCGCACAGCACCAAAAGCCCGATCCTCGAAAATTTCCAAGGCGCGCGCGACGTCAATCTGATCCGCGCGCCAAGAGAGCAGCCTGGGCCATGGCGGAACCTGTCGCATCACCGGGCAGTCGCTGGGAGAGCAGGGCGCGTTTGTCATTGCAGAACCGGTGAATAGGCGCATGCTGTGCCAAGTGGCAACTGTTGAAGATAGGCAGCATTCATGTGCCCCGGAATAGATCTGGTCATTCAAAACGCCAGGATGGTGACGCCCGACGGCATCGTCCAGGGCGATCTTGCGGTTGCCGATGGCAAGATCGTGTCGGTCGCGACACCGGTCGGTGACGCCAGAACGCGTATTGATGCCAATGGCAAGTGGGTGATGCCCGGCGGTATTGATCCGCATGCCCATATTGAACAGATGTCCGGTATGGGCCAGTGGAATGCCGACACGTTCGAGACCGCCACCAAATCCGCTGCCATGGGCGGCACGACAAGCGTGATCTCCTTTGCCGCTCAGGCCGGCGGACAGTCTCTTTCCGATACGGTTGGCGACTATGCCGCGCGGGCTGCGCGGGGGGCCATGATCGACTATGCCTTCCATATCACGCTGACCGATACCGGGGTCGCAGGTTTTGAGGACGATCTTGCCGCGCTGATCGGTGCGGGCCACAGATCACTCAAGGTGTTCACCACATACAATATTCAGCTTAACGATGCCCAGTTGCTGCAGATTTTCAAGCAGGCCCGGCAGGCGGGTGCGCTGGTGTGTGTTCACGCGGAAAACGACGCGATCATTGCACAGGCCAAAGACGCGCTGATCAGGGCTGGCCATGTGACGCCGCGGGATCATGCCCGGTCCCGGCCCAGAATGGCGGAAATCGAAGCGGTGGAACGCATTTGCCGATTTGCCGAGTATCTCGACCAACCGGTGATGGTGTTCCATATCTCGACATCCGAAGGTGCGGCGGCGATCGCGGCGGCAAAGGCGCGCGGCGCTCCGGTCTGGGCCGAGACCTGTCCGCACTACCTGTTCATGACGCAAGACGTGCTCGACAAGCCCGGGCTTGAGGGGGCCAAGTGGATGTGTTCGCCGCCGCAACGCACTCGGGCGGATCAGGCGGCTTTGTGGGCTGCGCTGCTGGATGGAACGCTCAGCCTGGTCTCATCGGATCATGCGCCTTATCGCTTTGATGAAACCGGCAAGCTTGCGGCCGGTCCGACCCCTGGCTTTCATGAGATTGCCAACGGATTGCCGGGGCTGGAAACCCGACTGCCCTTGCTGTTTGACGCGATGGTCACGCAGGGGCGGGGCGGGCCCGAAGCCTTTGCCGAGTTGACCTCACACGCGCCTGCGAGGCTGTACGGGTTGAAAGGCAAAGGTGCCCTTGCCGAAGGCTTGGACGCGGATATCGTGATCTGGGACAGCGAGAAAACAGTGACATACGGGGCCAACGATCTGCATGACAATGTCGGCTACAACCCCTGGGACGGGTATAGCGTGACGGGTTGGCCGGAGCTTGTCATGCTCAGGGGGCGGCCGCTTTTGCAGGAGGGGGCGTTTCTTGGCACCGCCGGGAGCGGGCGTTGGATCGAACGGCCGGTTCTGGCGACCAGACCCAACGCAGGTGCCGACCGGGCGGAGACAGCATGAACAGACCCGAGACATCCAACCAACTGGCGATCACGTTCTTTTACTATCGCGATCTGCCCGCAGCGATGCAGTTCTACGAAAACGTGCTGGGATTGCCCCTCGCGATCGATCAGGGCTGGTGCAAGATCTATCGGATCTGTCCCGGTGCACATGTCGGTTTGGTGGACGAAACAAGGGGCATGAACAAATGGGCCGCGGTCAAACCGGTGCAGCTTTGTATCCGCGTGCCTGATGTAGATGACTGGTATGCCTATGCCCAGGACAGCAAGCTGGATAACCTGTCAGATCTGTTCTTGAACGACGAGATCGGCATCCGCGCCTTTGTTTTCAATGATCCGGAAGGCTATCAGATCGAGATCCAATCCGCGATAAGGCCCGGCGCATGACCACATTGATCGTGATCAATCCGAACTCTTCCCAAACGGTGACGGACGGCATCGACAGGGCGGTCGAACCGCTGCGCAGTTTTGGCATTCCGATCCGCTGTCTCACGCTGGCCGAAGGGCCTGCTGGCATCGAAAGCCAGCGCCAGGCCGATCTGACCATTGCTCCCATGCTGGCGATGGCGGCGGCTCAGAGCGACGCAGCGGGGTATGTGATCGCCTGTTTCGGTGATCCAGGGCTGCACGCGTTGCGCGATCAGACAAGCCATCCGGTGGTCGGAATCCAGGAGGCTTCGGTCATGACCGCGCTGAGTCTGGGCCATAAATTCGGAGTGATCGCCATTCTTCCCTCTTCGGTTCCGCGCCATTTGCGCGCCTTTGGTGCCATGGGGGTGCTGGACCGGTTGGCAGGAGATCGCCCGCTGGGGCTGGGCGTGGCGGATCTGGCGGATGACACCAGGAGCCTGGATGCCATGATCGCGACCGGAAAACGGTTGCGCGACGAAGACGGTGCCAACGTCCTGATCATGGGCTGCGCCGGCATGGCGCGCTATCGTGAACCGCTGCAGGAGGCAACAGGCCTGCCGGTTGTTGAACCCACTCAGGCCGCTGCAAGCATGGCATTGGGGCAGATCCGGCTGAAGTTGTCTCACAAAGTGAAAAGATCCGATCATGCTTGATGAAACCACCAATGGCGTCTTCACGATAGCTGCCACTCCGTTTCTGCCGGATGGGGCGCTGGATTTCGACAGCATCGATCGCATGATCGACGCCTATGTCGAAAAGGGCGCGAACGGGCTGACCATTCTCGGCATGATGGGCGAGGCAGGAAAGCTGTCGGCCGCGGAATCCGTTTCGGTCGTGCGGCGCGTCACGTCACGTTGCACGGTGCCCGTGATCGTGGGCGTGTCCGCCGCCGGGTTTTCGGCAATGACCGCCCTGAGCAACGAGGCAATGGACGCCGGAGCCATGGGCGTCATGGTTGCACCGCCGATGGGATTGCGCACTGACGCGCAGATCATCAGCTATTTCCACAACACGGCGGATGCGCTGGGCAGCATTCCTTTCGTGCTGCAGGATTTTCCGCTGGCGACCGGCGTGCAAATCTCGGCCTCGGTTGCGCTGAAGATCGTCGAGGACTGCCCGACCTGCGTGATGCTCAAACACGAAGACTGGCCCGGTCTGGAAAAAATCACCGAACTGCGCAAGGCGTCCGATGCCGGATCACGTCGGATATCCATCCTGTGCGGCAATGGTGGGATGTATCTGCTGGAAGAAATGCTTCGTGGGGCAGATGGTGCGATGACGGGGTTTGGATACCCTGAAATGATGCGTCAGGTTCTGACTGCCTTTCTGGCCGGTGACATCGAGCGGGCAAGGGATATCTTCGACGCCTATATGCCCATGATCCGCTATGAGGCGCAGCCCGGCATGGGGCTGGCCATCCGCAAGTATTCTCTGGCGCAACAGGGCGTCATCGCGCATCCCACCCTGCGCAAACCGGGTGCGGGTTTGTCGGCTCTGGCCCGTGCGGAAATCGACGTTCTTGCCGCCCGGCAACGGCAGCGTCTGAGTGAGCTTGGTCTATAGGGCCCGACTGCGCAGCTTGGACAGATCGATAGCTTGCTTGGGTCGGGACCCGGTGTCCGCTCTGAGAGTGGTGCCAGCTTTGTTCGACATAACGCTCGGCATTTGACTGCAAACCGAAACTGGTTCGAATGGGACTGACACCACTCTCGTCGCGCCTAACCCAGGCCGCTAGCTCCGCCCGTGAAGGCACCGACAGTGTCTGCTATCTGCAGCCAGCCTTCGCTTGTGGACAAAAGCTGTTTCGTCTGTGCCGAAAGGCTTTTGGGCTGAAGACCTGCGACATCCCCCAGTTTCACGCCAATGTCCTTCAAGCTTCTCTCAAGCTCTTTGGATTGTGCCATCCCGCTTTTGACTTTCGACACCTTCTTCCTTGCCGTGGCGATGTCTTTTTTCAACGTATCGACGATCTTGGAGTTTGCCGCGTGTTTCTTCAACGCGGACTTGTTGCTTGCGGATTTGGCAAGCTCGGCCATGAGTTTTGTCTGTTCCGCCTCATAGCTGGTGAGTTCTGCGGATTTCTTGTTTATGTCGACCAAAAGTTTTGCGATCTTGTCCTCTTTCATTTTGACAAGATTGTTCATGTCCGAGAGGTGGCCACCCATTTTCCCACGGCTGCTGTTCGCTTTATCCAGAACGGACTGAAGTTCCTTCAGGTCACTTTCAACCTGCTTGAGCAGCCGGGTCTCGGTATCATAAACCTCCTTGCATCCCTTACCCAGGGAGACGAGGCTCGCCGTGCCTGAAATCGCCACGCCAGCGATTGCCAGGCCAAGAAATGCGGGGGCCAAGGCACCACCGCTCAATATGAGCGCCGCAACGCCAAGTGATATGCCGCCGATGACCAAGACGGCTCTGAGCGCCGTGGTTTTTCTCAACTTGGCCTTTTTCGCGTTGAATGCCGCTACGCGCCCCTTCTTGAGCGCTTGCTCGAGCGCGATCAGCGCCTGTTGTTCAAGCCCGCTTGCCCAGTTGTTGACGATGGTCTGGTAATCAGACTTGAGATTTTCGACATCCTTCTGAAGTTTCACGACTTCCAGGTAGGCTGCCTTGAACGCATTGGCATCCGTTTTGCTGACTTTCCCGCTTGCAAGAACTTTTTCCGCCTTTTCAGCTTCCTTGTTCAGCTTTTCAACCAGTTTGGATTTATCCAAGATCCATGAATTGAGATGGGACAGTTGCTTTGAAATTCGTTTCTTGGTTTCTTCTACAAAAAACTTTTCAACTTTGCTTTTGTTCGCAACGTCGCTTTGGTCAAGCGCGTAGTCAATCTTGATGCTTATCTCAAGCGGTTCACTTGATAGAAAACTTGTTTTCTTCGGTGTAACTTTATCGGAATATTCGAATGTGCAGATTTTTTCGGCCATAGAAGAATCCTATTTGTCAAATATAGGCTGCGCTGGGAACCCAGCCCTACAAACAGAAGTCTCTGGCTTGAGACATCAAGTAATCCGAGCCATGAGTGCTCAATACAGCGGGTGTATTGCTTTCACCCACGCTGCCCATGGAGAGCGCCAGCAGGCCGAGCCTGCTTCGATTTTGGCCTTCGATCAAGTCTTTTGGGAGGTCGGCAGGATTTGAACCAGGCGCGCGGATCTCTGTTTGCATGATCAAGGGCACTGCAGTGATGGCCCCGGAAGATGTCGCTGCATCGCGCAAGACGACAGGCAATTGGACGCTGCATCTTGATGCGCGGGTCCATGAAAATACCTGCGCGGCACCGTCAGCTTGCGGCGGGCAGGTCAGTCGGCATCGCGCCGGGTCAGTGTTGCAACCAGCCGGTTATCGGCATCAAACAGCGCAAGCAGCAGATGCGTGGCCACGATACGGTCGGCAGCGGCGAGGGCCTGCATGAAGCCCTGTTCGGTTTCACCTTCGCTGCCCATGCAGACCCGCCGCGTCATGGCGACTGGCCCCATGATCGGCCCGTCCGAGACGGTGTCATAGCGGCCGTTGAACATGTTGCAGCCGCTGTTTCCCGCAGCGGTTCCATCGGATTTGAAGCCAATCCAGGCCTCGGCGCCTGCCGGGGTGCCGCTAAGATCGCGCAGCAGCCATTCCGAACCCGCCAGATCCGACAGACGTCCGCCCGCGTTCAGCGTATCCGGGCCGCTGCCTTCGCTCAGGAACCAGCCCGCCGCCCAGCCGATGGTGCGGTCATGCCCGACGATGCACCAGCGGGTCTTGCTGGCGGCCGCGCGCTCGGTTTCCGAGGCGTCCTGCCAGTCTTGCAGGCTCAGGCCTCCGATGCAGCCAAATGCCATGACCCCGTTCGTGCCTGCCGGAATTGTGCCAATCAGCGCCCCATCGGCTGCTGGTGTCGCGCGGATGTTGAGGACATCATCGCTTTGCACGCCGGTGACCTGATAGTGATCGGGACCATCTGCGGTGGCATGGGCCGTGGCGCTCCAGAGGGAGGCCGCGCAGGCCAGAACGGTCAGGGTGATCGGGCGAGATGTCATTGTGGGGGTCTTTCACTAGTGTTGCATTCCAGAGCATGACGTAAGACCGGCCTTGCGGTTTGCCGATGGTTGTCATGTGCCATAGGCGGGTTTTGGCCGATCGGCATCGCGCATGGCTTTGTGAAAAAGGGCTTTGGCGCGTCACCACGCCCCACCCCTCATGCGATTGTGAGGTGGACGATCCGATTATGGTATACTATTGCATGCCGAAATTACCAGGCAAGGCGTGGGAATCATGACCGAAAAAAATACACCCGATATCATCTATACAACAGTCGACGAAGCACCCGAGCTGGCCTCGGCCTCTTTGCTGCCCATCATCCAGCGGTTTGCGGATGCGGCGGGGGTCAGTGTCGGCACCCGCGACATCTCGCTGGCGGGCCGCATTCTGGCGACGTTCCCGGACCATCTGAGCGAAGCGCAACGGCAAAGCGACGATCTGGCCTGGCTGGGCGAGTTGGTGAAAACGCCCGAGGCCAATGTGATCAAGCTACCGAATATCTCGGCCTCGGTTCCGCAGCTGGTCGCGGCGATCAAGGAGTTGCAGGGGCAGGGCTATGCCATCCCCGATTATCCCGAAACACCAGGCACGCAGGCCGAGAAAGAGGTGCGCGCGCGCTATGACGGGATCAAGGGCTCGGCGGTGAACCCGGTTTTGCGCGAGGGCAATTCGGATCGGCGCGCAGCCAAGGCGGTCAAGGCCTTTGCACAGGCCAATCCGCATCGCATGGGAGACTGGAGCGCGCACAGCAAGACCCGGGTCGCCGCGATGTCGGGAGGGGATTTCTTTTCCAACGAGACCTCGGCCACGCTGAGTGCGCCGGCCACGGCCAAGATCGTGCATATCGGCGCGGATGGCAGAGAGACGGTGCTGAAGGATGCGGTCAGCTATCCTGCCGGCACCGTGGTCGATGCGACGTTCATGTCGGCCCATGCGCTGGATGCGTTCCTGGCCGATGAGATCGCCAGGACCAAGGCAGAGGGCGTTATGTTCTCGCTGCATCTGAAGGCCACGATGATGAAGGTCTCGGATCCGATCATCTTCGGGCATGCGGTAAAGGTGTTTCTTGCTCCGGTCTTTGAGACCTATGGCGATGAGATGGCCGCGCTGGGCGTGAACCCGAATTCGGGCCTTGGCGATCTGATGGCGCGGGTCAAGGATCAGCCCAATATCGTGGCGGCGATCGAAGCGGTGATCGCGGATCGCCCGCCTCTTTATATGGTGGATTCCGATCGCGGCCTGACCAACCTGCATGTGCCGTCCGATGTGATCATCGACGCCTCCATGCCCGCTTTGATCCGCGCGGGCGGCAAGGGCTGGGGTCCGGATGGCAAGGAACATGATGCCGTCTGCGTCATCCCGGACAATTCTTACGCGCCGGTCTATGACGAGACGATCAGGTATTTCAAAGAGACCGGCAAGCTGGATCCGGCCACGTCGGGTACGGTGCAGAACATCGGTCTGATGGCGCAAAAGGCCGAAGAATACGGCTCGCACCCCACCACTTTCGAGATCCCGGCTGACGGCGTCGTGCGCATGGTGCTGGAGGATGGCACGGTGCTGCATGAGCATGCGGTTCAGGCGGGTGACATCTGGCGCTCGGCGTCGGCCCGCAAGGCTCCGATCGAGGATTGGGTGAACCTTGCCATCGACCGGCAGCGCGCCGAAGGCTGTGAGGCGATTTTCTGGCTGGATGCCAATCGCGCCCATGATGCCGAGCTGATCAAATACGTCACGCCGATCCTTGAGGCCAAGGGGCTTGCGGATAAATTCAGGATCCTTGCGCCGCGTGAAGCCACGCGGGCCACGTTGGAAACGATCCGCGCGGGCAGGAATTCCATCGCGATCACCGGCAACGTGTTGCGGGATTACCTGACCGACCTGTTCCCGATCCTTGAGCTCGCGACATCGGCCAAGATGCTCTCGATCGTAAAGCTGATGCAGGGCGGCGGGCTGTTTGAGACCGGCGCGGGCGGTTCGGCCCCCAAGCATGTTCAGCAGTTGATGGAGGAAAACCACCTGCGCTGGGATTCATTGGGCGAATTCTGCGCCCTGGGTGAAAGCTTCAAGTTCCTGGCCGATGTGCGGGACAATGCCAAGGCGCGGGTTCTGGGAGACGCCGTCGAGGCGGCCACGCAAGGGGTTCTGGATCACAACCGTTCACCCGGGCGCAAGCTGGGCCAGCCGGACAATCGCGACAGCCATTACTGGTTCGCGCGCTATTGGGCCGAAGCGCTGGCGGCGCAAACCGAAGATGGCGAACTTGCGGCCTATTTTGCGCCGATGGCCAAGGCTTTGGCGGATGCAGAAGGCGCGATCGTGAGCGAACTGGCGGCCGTGCGCGGTGGGCCTGCGGATCTTGGGGGCTATTACCATGCCGACAAGGCCAAGGTCGCTGCGGTGATGCGCCCCTCGGCCACGCTGAACGCGATCATCGGCTGAATTCACGGCGCTTGAAGACGGGAACGCTCGGCCGGTGACGGCGGGGCGTTTTCTTTTGCGCGCGCGTCAGTCCCTGCGGTCGATCATGCCGCGCGCCACACGGCGGGCTTTTTGTTGTTCGCGCAGGAACACGAACAGCCCCGAGCCGATGATCAGCGCCATGCCCAGCCAGACTTCGAGATCGGGCAGGCTGTTGAATATCGCCCAGCCCCAGAAAACCGCCAGCGGCAGGCCGATATATTCGAACGGGGCCACGGTCGCCGCATCGCTCAGCCGATAGGCCTGGCTGAGACAATAGCCGACGATGGCCGAGTTCACCCCCAGCCCGATGAAGAAGATCCAGTCGCCCTCGGCAGGCCAGACCCAGGCGCGCAACAGAAAGATCAGGCTTTGGTTTTCGACCCCGACGGCATGTCGCCCGTCTCCGGCCACCAGCCAGAACATCGCCGAGACGGCCAGGAACATCAGTTGCACATAGACCGACAGCGCGCTGGCCTTGCTTGAAATGCCCAGTCTGCGCGTCATCAACTGGTTGAGCGCATAGGTCAGGGCCGCCAGAACGGGCAGCAAAAGCACGATCCGGTGCACGTCCAGCGCGGCGGTGCTGACCCAGGGGCGCTGCATGATGACCACCCCGGCAAAGCCCACGGCCACGGCGGCAAGGCGCAGGGGGCCGACCTTTTCCCCCAGTATCGGTATCGACAGCAGCGTGATGAAGAGAGGGGCCACGAAGAACAGGGCCGTTGAATCCGCAAGCGGCAGGACCGCCAGGGCGGTGAAATAGGTCATGTTCGAGATCACCAGCAACAGGCAGCGCAACACATGCAGCCCGGGCTGGTGCGTCCTGAGAATCTGCCATCCGCCTTCCATCTGCACCAGCATCAGGCTGAACACGATCCCGATGCCCGAGCGCACAAAGACCATCTGATGCAACGGATAATCTCCAGAAAGCTGTTTCATCAGCACATCGTTGATCGAAATTGCACACATGCCACCAAGGATGAAGGCTATTCCCCATGCCGAGGCGGTTGGTTTGGGCGATGTCATTGGGACCCCTTCTGGAACACTCACCTTCTTGATTGCCCCTGTGCGTCCTTGTGGGTCGCGTCTGTTTGCGACAGGCTTGGACATTGCGCATCTGTGCAGTAGGAAAGGGCGAACGCACGAAGGAGGACGACCCCATGAAGATGCAGGACCAGCGCGAGATCAAAGCCGCGCGTGACGTGGTGTTTGCGGCGATCCTTGATCCCGAGGTTCTGAAAGACTGCATTCCCGGCGCTGACAGCGTGGAGGGAAATGTGGAGGACGGATATGAAGCGGTCGTGACGCAGAAGGTCGGGCCGGTCAAAGCCACCTTCAAGGGCCATGTGCAGATGTCCGAAATCGTTCAGAACGAAAAGATCACCATTACCGGCGAAGGCAAGGGCGGTGCGGCCGGGTTTGCCAAGGGTGGTGCCGTTGTCACTCTGGAAGAGCTGGGACCGGAGCTGACGATGCTGAGCTATGATGTCGAAGCCAAGGTTGGCGGCAAGCTGGCGCAGCTGGGCAGCCGGATCATCGACGGGTTTTCCAAGAAGATGGCGGATCAGTTCTTTGCCAATCTGCAGGAAGGGCTGGAAGGTCCTGCGGAAACTGCCGAGGTCGAGGACGAGGCCCTGAAAAAGGGCTGGTTCAAACGCCTGACCGGCAAGGCGTGATCCTTTGCCAGACCGGGCGGGTGGCGCGGCGCACTGCCCCGGTCCCGGTCTCATGGCAGTGCGCTGATGGGTTTGCGTGAGGGCCGGGCGCATGCTCGGCTGGCCTGAGCCGAGCGCTACCTCGCGTGGCATCCGTGCTGGCAGAGCAGGCGTGGTCCCCGCGCAGCGTTGCAGATTTGCCAAAGCCCTCACACGATCCCGCGGTGACCTCGAAGGAACTGAGCGCGCCGCCTTGTTTCGCCCCTCGGTGCGATCTACATGGGAGCAATGAAACGTTGGCTTCCCTTCATCAAATCAAACCCGCGCGTGGCCGTCGTGCGCCTGTCCGGTGCCATTGGCATGGCTGGACGCGGCTCGCTGAGCGATGCCACCATCGGCCCGATCCTGGAAAAAGCCTTTCGCAAGGGCAAACCGGACGCCGTGGCCCTTGAGATCAATTCGCCGGGTGGCTCACCCGTGCAATCCTCGCTGATTGGTGCGCGCATCCGCAGGTTGGCGGAAGAGACCGACACCAAGGTCTATGCCTTTGTCGAAGACGTGGCGGCCTCGGGCGGGTATTGGCTGGCGGCGGCAGCGGATGAAATCTGGGCTGACGAAAGCTCGGTCGTGGGCTCGATCGGGGTTATCTCGGCGGGTTTCGGAGCCCATGAGTTCCTGGCCCGATACGGGATCGAGAGGCGCGTCTATACCGCGGGGAAGTCCAAATCCATGCTTGACCCGTTCCGCCCGGAACAGGAAGAGGATGTCGCGCGGCTCAAGGAGCTACTGGAAGACATTCATGCGAATTTCAAGGATCACGTCTCGGAACGTCGCAAGGGCAAGCTGCCCGAGGATCAGGATCTGTTCACCGGTGAAATCTGGCTGGCCCGGCGGGCCACGCAACTGGGCCTGATCGACGGGGTCGCGCATATCCGACCCAAGATGCAGGAAATCTTTGGCGAAAAAGTAAGCTTTCGCCGCTATGGGATTCGCCGTCCGCTGTTTCAGCGCTTTGGCGTACAACTTGTGCAGGATGCGCTGACGGGCATTGAGGAGCGTGCTGAATTCGCGCGTTTTGGCCTGTGACGTGATATTGAAGATCGTCTCTCTTTTCCTGGTCTTCATGGCGGTGCTTGCGATGTTCGGCAAGCTGCGTATCCCGGGAACCCAACGGCTGAAGTCGGCCAAGTGCCGGTCCTGCGGGCGCTATCGTATCGGCAAGGGCCCCTGTGCCTGCGGTGCCGGAGGGAAAGACACATGATCCCATGGCTCTTGTCGGCGCTTGGGCTGGTTATTCTGCTTCTGGCCGGGGATTCGCTGGTGCGCGGCGCGGTGAACCTGAGCCTGCGTCTGGGTGTGCCTGCGCTGATCGTCAGCCTGACCATCGTGGCATTCGGTACCTCGGCGCCTGAGCTTCTGATCAGCATCAGTGCCGTTCTGGATGGTGCGCCGGGTATCGCGCTGGGCAATGTCGTGGGTTCGAACACGGCCAATATCCTGATGGTGCTAGGTATCCCGGCGTTGCTTGCGCCGCTGCACACCAGCCAATGCAATACCCGGAAAACCTATGTTTTCATGATCGCCGCATCCGTGCTGTTCATTGCGCTGGCCTTCACCGGCACGTTCACCATGGCCACTGGAGCAATCCTTCTGGCGGCTCTGGCCTTTATTCTGTTTGACGCCTTTCGCGATGCCCGCAGTCATCAAAACGCCGGTGAAACCGCCGGGGACGAGCTTGACGATCTTGAAGGGGCAGACCCCGAGATGCCGGGCTGGCGCATCGCTTTGTTCCTGGTCCTTGGTCTGATCGGGCTGCCGCTGGGGGCTGATCTGCTGGTGGTCAATGCCACGATCATCGCCAAGACCTATGGTGTCAGCGATACGGTGATCGGCCTGACGCTGGTGGCGATCGGCACCTCGTTGCCCGAGCTGGCCACAACCGTGATGGCTGCGATCCGCAAACAGGCGGATGTGGCGCTGGGCAATGTCATCGGGTCGAACATGTTCAACCTGCTGGCCATCATCGGCCTGACCACGTTGATCGGGCCGATCCCGGTAGACCCGGCCTTCCTTGCGTTTGATCTCTGGGTGATGCTGGCGGCCTCGCTGGTGCTGATCCCCTTCGTCTTCATGAAGATGGATATCACGCGCGGTTGGGGTGTGGCCTTGACGGCAGCCTATCTGGTCTACCTTGCTGTGGTACTGACCTAGGCAGGGCGAACAGATGACACAGGCATTGGTGACAGGAGCGGGCAAGCGTCTTGGGCGTGCCATGGCACTGTATCTGGCGGGGCGCGGCCATGATGTGGCAATCCATTATGCCACCTCGGCGCAGGCCGCCGAGGAGGTCGCCTCCGAGATTGTCGCCATGGGGCGCAATGCCGTGACCCTGCAGGCCGACCTGCTGGTCGAGGAGGAGGTTCAGGCGCTGCTGCCATCGGCAGCCGCCGCATTGGGCGGGCCGATCACCTGCCTGATCAACAATGCATCCATCTTTGAGTATGACAGCCTGGCGCTGGCAACGCGCGAGAGCTGGGACCGGCATCTGGAGAGCAACCTGCGCGCGCCCTTCGTGTTGACTCAGGCCATGGGGGCACAGGGGCTGAGTGCGGCGACAGATGAGAACGGCGAGCCGCAGGCCACAGGGCTGATCATCAACATGATCGATCAGCGCGTCCGCAAGCTCACGCCCGAGTTCATGACCTATACGATCGCCAAGATGGGCCTCTGGGCGATGACGCAAACCACGGCGCAGGCGCTGGCACCCGCGGTGCGGGTCAATGCCATCGGTCCGGGCCCGACCATGCAGGGCGTGCGCCAAAGCCCCGAACATTTTGCGGCGCAACGCGCAGGCACGGTGCTGGAGCGCGGTGCCGACCCGGAGGGCATCTGCGCCGCTCTGGGATATTTTCTGGATGCGCGCGCGGTTACTGGCCAGCTGCTTTGCGTGGATGGGGGCCAGCATCTGGCCTGGCAAACCCCGGACGTTCAGGGTGTGGAGTAACCTCTAAACCGGTGTCGAGCCGCTGAGTTTTGCACCGCGTTCATCTGTGTTACCGAACCGTTACAAAAAAGTTAATGTTTTCAGTCATTTGCTCACGCAGCATTAAAAAATCAAATAATTTCAATACCTTAATATTACGCCCAAAAATTGTGCAAAACGGGGAAACGCCCGAAATTCAACAGAAAATTCCTACTTTGCAAAACATATCATCAGATTTATCCACAGGATCCGTGGACGCCTTAGTCCTTGAATCCGATGGCTCAAGATTGCAGCCCCTGGCAGAGAATCATATGTGTGTTCCATGAGCCCGACGGATTCCTCACCCGCGTCAGATCTACGCAGCCCGGATGTGACGGGCCATGCCTGCATACAGGGCTATCTCAAGACATTGGATAACTCGCCGGGCGTATACCGGATGCTGGATGAGCAGAGCCGCGTTCTCTATGTCGGCAAGGCCCGCAACCTGCGCGCGCGGGTGTCGAACTATGCCCGCCCCGCAGGTCATTCCCCCCGTATCGCCCGGATGATCCGGGAAACCGCGTCGATGATGTTTCTGACGACCCGGACGGAAACCGAAGCCTTGCTGCTGGAACAGAACCTGATCAAGCAGCTCAAGCCGAAGTACAACGTGCTGCTGCGCGACGACAAAAGCTTTCCCAATATTCTGGTGGCCAAGGATCACACCTATCCCCAGATCAAGAAGCACCGCGGTGCCAAGAAGGAAAAGGGCACCTATTTTGGCCCCTTCGCCAGCGCCGGTGCGGTGAACCGCACGCTGAACCAGTTGCAACGGGTGTTCCTGCTGCGCAACTGCACCGATGCGATGTTCGAAAGCCGCACACGGCCCTGCCTGCTTTATCAGATCAAGCGCTGCTCAGGCCCCTGCGTCGATCACATCAGCCCCGAGGATTATGCCAAAAGCGTCAGGGACGCCGAACAGTTCCTGTCCGGACGCTCGACCCGGGTTCAGGAAGAGCTGGCCGCTCAGATGCAGCAGGCCTCGGATGACATGGAGTTTGAACGCGCCGCTGCCCTGCGCGACCGGATCCGGGCATTGACCCAGGTGCAGACGGCCCAGGGCATCAACCCGCGCGGAGTCTCGGAGGCCGATGTGATCGCGTTGCATCTGGAGAACGGACAGGCCTGCGTGCAGGTGTTTTTCATCCGCGCCAATCAGAACTGGGGCAACCGTGACTTCTATCCCCGGGTAGGGGCCGATATCGACGAGGGTGAGGTGCTTGAGGCCTTTCTGGGCCAGTTCTATGACAGCAAGGATCCGCCTCGCCAGTTGCTTCTCAGCCATGAGATCGAAAATCCCGATCTGATGGCAGATGCGCTGAGCCAGAAACTGGGCCGCAAGGTCGAATTGCTGGTGCCGCAACGCGGGGAAAAGGCCGAACTGGTGGACGGCGCGCTGCGCAATGCCCGCGAAAGCCTGGCACGCAAGATGGCCGAAACCGCGACGCAGGGCAAACTGCTCAAGGGGCTGGCAGAAGCATTCGCGCTGGATGGTCCTCCGCGCCGGATCGAAGTCTATGACAACTCGCATATCCAGGGCAGCAATGCGGTGGGTGCCATGATCGTGGCGGGGCCGGAAGGCTTTGTGAAAAACAGCTATCGCAAGTTCAACATCCGCGGTGATGATCTGACCCCCGGCGATGATTTCGGCATGATGAAAGAGGTGCTGAACCGCCGCTTTTCGCGCCTCACCAAAGAGGATCCGGACCGACAGAAAGGCATGTGGCCGGATCTGTTGCTGATCGACGGCGGTGCCGGGCAGGTCAGTGCGGTGGCCCAGATCATGGCCGAACACGGCGTTCAGGACATCCCCATGGTGGGGGTGGCAAAAGGCGTGGACCGCGATGCGGGCAAGGAAGAGTTCCACCGCATCGGCCAGCGTCCCTTTGCATTGCGCCACAATGATCCGGTGCTTTATTTCGTACAGCGCCTGCGCGATGAGGCGCATCGCTTTGCCATTGGCACCCACCGGGCCAAACGCAGCAAGGCGATCGGTGCCACGCCGCTGGATGAGATCGCGGGCGTTGGTGCTGCGCGCAAACGCGCCTTGCTGGCTCATTTCGGCAGCGCCAAAGCCGTGGCGCGTGCCAATCTGGCCGATCTCAAGGCGGTGGATGGCGTGTCCGAAGCACTGGCGGAAAAGATCTATGACTTTTTCCACGATCGCGCCTGATTGGGAAACGTTCTTCCTGGGCTCAGAGGGTGTGTTCCGTATTTTCGGCAAGAAGAACGGCAGGGGCTTTTCCCCGCGACAGGCCGGGGTTAGATGTGACCCATGAAATGGACCCTGCCCAATATCCTGACGCTTTTGCGTTTGTTAGCAGCCCCCGCAGTGGCGGTGATGTTTCTTTATTTCTCGCGACCCTATGCGGATTGGTTCGCTTTGGTTCTGTTCCTGTCGGCGGCGATCACCGACTGGTTTGACGGCTATCTTGCCCGCGCCTGGAAGCAGGAAACCAAACTGGGCGCGATGCTGGACCCGATTGCCGACAAGGCGATGGTGGTGATCGCGCTGATGGTGATCGTGGGGTACTCATCGATGTCGCCCTGGTTGGTCTTGCCGGCCACGTTCATCCTGTTTCGCGAGGTGTTCGTATCTGGCCTGCGCGAATATCTGGGCGACACGGCCGGAACGCTGAAGGTCACGCCACTGGCCAAATGGAAGACCACCGTGCAGATGCTGGCGATTTCCGTGCTGTTCGCACAGGGTATTTTCGAGCATTATCTGGGCATGTCCGCCTGGGGCATGGATCAGGCCCTGGTCGATCAGATCATGTCCGGCGAAGTCGAGGACCTGCAGGGGCTTGCGTGGAAATTCCACGGTATGGAATGGTCCGGGCGGTTGGGATTGTGGCTGCTGTGGCTGGCGGCCGCAATGACATTGGTATCGGGCTTTGATTATCTGCGCAAAGCGATGCCGCATCTGAAGGAGGGGCGCTGATGGATGTATTGTATTTCGCCTGGGTGCGTGAGCGCATCGGTATTCCCAAGGAAACCGTGGCCACCGATGCCGCGACGGTCACGGATCTGGTGGCGGAACTTTCGGGACGCGAAGAGCGTTATGCGGCGGCGTTTGCCGACCTGAGTGCCCTGCGCGTCGCGGTGGATCAAAAGCTCAGCGATTTCGACACCCCCCTCAAGGGTGCGCGCGAAGTCGCCTTCTTCCCGCCGATGACAGGGGGCTGAGGCCCATGCGCATCCTCGTTCAGGAGGCCCCTTTCGATCTCGGGGCCGAAGCCAATGCCTTTGCCGCCGGGCATCACGACATGGGGGCCATCGTTACCTTCACCGGTGTGGTGCGTGATCTGGCAACTGGCGACCTGGATGCGATGGAGATCGAGCATTATCCCGGCATGACCGAAGCGGCCCTTGCCGATATCGCGCAACAGGCCCTGACCCGCTGGTCGCTGGGTGATGTGCTGGTGATCCACCGTTTTGGCCGGCTTGCTCCGGGTGACTTGATCATGATGGTGGCCACCGCAGCCCCACATCGCAAAGACGCCTTCGAAGCGGCGGAATTCCTGATGGACTATCTCAAGTCCCGCGCGCCCTTCTGGAAAAAGGAATACAGCGCGCAAGAGGCCCGATGGGTCGCGGCCAAGGATGAGGACGAAGACGCGCTGACCCGCTGGTAAACCGGCCCGCCCGCTTCTTTCTGGTCAAAAATACCCAAAAGCCGCAGGTGTCATAGGCGCTCAGGCCTGGCGGGCGCGCTCCAACTGTCCGCGCAGTTCCTCGGCTTCTCGGCGTGCATCGCGCAGCCCTTCCATGGCCGCGTTCAGTTCGGCTTCGGTCTGGCTGAGTTGATTGGTCAGTTCGGCCTCGCGCTGCTGCAGGTAGGTGATCGCCTGATCGCGGGTCTCTTCAGCCTCGTGCAGTTCCTGGCTCATCCTCTCCAATTCACCCACATCCGCCGAGGACACACGGGTAAAGCGGTGCACCAGCCAGTTCGCGAACCAGCCCAGTGAAAATGCCACGAACAGAATGATCGCGGTTGTCAGAATGAATTCAGTTCTGTTCATCGCCCGTCCCTTCGCCCCCGGTATCGCTTGTTGCGCTGTCCTGGGCAACCGCATCCAGGGTTTTTTCTGCCTCTGGAACCGAGGGTTCGGGACGGATCAGCCGGAATTCGATCCGGCGGTTTTCCTCACGCCCTTCCTCGGTGGAGTTATCAGCGATGGGGCGGGTCTCGCCATAGCCTTTGGCGATGAAATTCGTGGTCAGGATGCGCCGGGCGCGCAGCTCGTTCAGCACCGATTGCGCGCGGGCCTGGCTGAGTTGTTCGTTCATGCTTTCGCGGCCCTGGCTGTCGGTATGGCCCTGAATTTCAAGCCGGATATCGCCGCAGATGGTCAAGAGATCCGCAATCGCGTTCATGGTGTCGAGGGAACTGGCCGTAATCGTGGCCGAGCCGGGCTCGAAGGTGATTTGCCCGCTCGACATGATTTCGGCCAGACCTGCCTCGCAGATTTCCGGACTTGGCGCGACATCCGTCGGTTGGGGCGGTTCGCGGAAGGCCACGTCGATCTCGAAGGTTTCGGTCTCACCCAGCTTGGAGGAGAACAATCGCGCGATCTCTGCGTTGCCCTCTTCGTTATGGGTCATGCCGCGGATGGAGAGGTTGTCCGGCGTGACCCGCAAGACGCCGTTCTCGAGCTTGGAGAGGGCTTCAAGCCCGGTCAGAACGCGCAGGGGCCAGTCCAGGGGCAACCCTTCGACGACCCGGGCGGCCGTGTAAACGCTGGCCGAGCCGAAGCGCGCTTTGGCATAGCTGTCGGCCAGTTCGCGCAGTGCTGGGTCGCTCAGGCGTCCGCGCAGCTGGACCAGCCCTTCCGGGCTGAGCGTGGCGGTGAACTCGGGTGGGCCTTCGGCGCTTGCGTTCTCGGGCCGCGGCAGCGTCGCAAACAGCGCGAAGACATCCGGCAGGCTGTTTTCCAACTCGCCGACCACGCGGTCGAACAGCGCCTCGGAGGTGCCTTCCAAAGCCACCAGTGCCACATCGGCATCCGAGAATGTCACGGTGCCGCCGCCAAGCTCGGCCACCGCGCGCAGAGCTTTTTCTGCCGCCTCGGCCCAGCGCGGTGTGGGCACACCCATACCGATGGTGCAACGCGCTGTCCCGGTCAGGCCGGCGGCGCGGGCTGCATTCAGAATGCGTTCCTGCGCCTCGTCATCCTGCGCCGAGCAGGCATCGAACCGCCCGCCCTGTTCATCCAGCACAAAGCGCAGCGTGAACGGTGTGATCACTGGGCGCGGGGCCGCGATATCCAGCGCCATGATCAGGGCCGGCGGGATGCGGCGCTGCAGATCGCGCTCGAGCGCGGCTTTTTCCTCGGCACTATCGGCGATTGCCGTGATCTCGATCTGACCCGAATCGACCGAAATTTTCGAGCGCGGCAGCACCGCCAGGGCATTCAGGGCAAACCCCAGAGCGTCTTCCCAGCCTTCGGGCGGTGTGTAATCGGCGGTCTCCAGCAGGTCGGCCACCGGCAGGTCGCCGGCAAGTTCGCTCAGCTTGGCCAGTACCGCCTCGCGGTCGGTCGAGGCCGGGATCAGCCCGATCACCGAAATCCCGCTGTCATTGCGCAGAATTTCCGCTGAAAATCGCGGTGCCACAAGGCCCAGGGTGGGCACGACATCCATTCCGTCGATGATCCGTGTGGCATCGATCACCGTGCCCGTCGTGCTGATGGCGCGAAAGCGCATCGCCTCGGAAGGGGCTGTTCCTGACAGGGTAACGGTCAGACCGTTGGACTGGACCTCGGCCCAGCCCATCTGCGCCTCATCCAGCGTGCGGCGCACGGAGATCTCGGAGTTTTGCTCGATTGCGCTGACGGCGAAGGACGCGGTCACAAGGCTGAGGACGGCGGCACCGGTAAACATTGATGTCACAATAAGCAATGAAGACAGGCGCATAAAACAGACGTCTCAGACTTTGGTGGTGTTAAGACCTTGATGGCCGACAGGGGAGTGATACGCCCTGAGGTTCAGGATCGCAATCACATCAAAAACGCAAGGCACAGGAAGATGAGCGGAATAAGGCCAGTGTCCCGGTTCGAGCGGAATAGGCGCAACAGCGTCGGGGTGCTTTCCACATCCAATTGGCGCAATTGCCAGGTCATGTGAATGCCCATGGCCCAGGGCCCCGCAAGGGCCACAACCAGCACCAGAGGGTTGGCATCCGGCATCGTCGCCAGGACGATCGCCAGGGTCAGCAGCAGAACCGTGCCCACCATGAAGCGTTTGAGCCAGACCGGAGATCTGTCCGCGAACAGACGCGCCGTGGATTTCACCCCGATCAGCGCGTCATCCTCGGTATCCTGATGGGCATAGATCGTGTCGTAAAACAGGGTCCAGACAATGCCTGCGATGTATAGAACCACGGGTGCGGGATGCAGCGATCCGGTATGGGCCGCCCAGGCCAGCAATGCGCCCCAGTTGAAGGCAAGGCCAAGGAACAGTTGTGGCCACCAGGTAAAGCGTTTGGCGAAGGGATAGACCGCAACCGGCAGCAAAGCGAGAATTCCAAGCAGGATCGCGGTCGTGTTGAAGGTCAGAAGGATGCCAAAGGCGATCAGGGCCTGAGTGCACATCCAGACCGCCGCTGCGCGAACGCTGACCTGACCCGATGGGATCGGGCGCGAGCGGGTACGGGCGACCTTGCCGTCGAAGTCGCGATCACTGATATCGTTCCAGGTGCAGCCCGCTCCGCGCATCAGCCATGCCCCGATCGCACAGCCGACAGCGATCCATGCATCTTCCGGGCGCAGTTCCGTGTCATGCAGGATTGCAAGCGCAAGACCCCACCAGCAGGGGATCAGCAGCAGCCATGTGCCGATCGGTCTATCCGCGCGCGAGAGCCTCAGATAGGGCCGACTGGCCACCGGTGCCCAGCGGTCGACCCAATTGTCTTTTTCCGCGTCCGCGACTTGTCCGTCTGGTGTTGGCGCTTGGCCTTGCATATCTAGGAACCATGACAGCGAAAATCAGGCTTTATGTAGAGCACCCTCTGGGTGCAGGGCAATCGGTTCCTTTGGACCGGGATCAGGCACATTATCTCTTTGGCGTGATGCGCCAGGGTGTGGGGGCGCAGATATCTCTTTTCAACGGGCGCGACGGCGAATGGCTCTCGGAAGTGACCGAAGCTGGCAAACGCGGCGGAAGCCTTGTAGCGATCCAGCAGACGCGGGCCTTGCAGATGCCCCCCGATCTCTGGGTGCTGTTTGCGCCGCTGAAAAAGGCGCGCACGGATTTCATCGTGGAAAAGGCAACCGAGATGGGGGCGGCGCGCATCCTTCCCGTCCAGACGGATTTCACCAATGCCGACCGCATTCGTCAGGACCGCCTGCAGGCCCATGCCGTCGAGGCGGCCGAGCAATGCGGCGGAACCTATGTGCCCGAGGTTGCCCCTTTGCAAAAACTTGAGCGGTTGTTGTCGAACTGGCCTGACCGTCGCCAGCTGATGTTTTGCGACGAGGCCGAGGCGGGCAACAACCGGTCTCTGGCGGGTGCCGGACCGGGGCCTTGGGCGATTCTGATCGGTCCAGAAGGCGGGTTTTCGGATGCCGAACGCGCACGTCTTGCCGCTTTGCCCTTCTCTTACACGATCAGCCTTGGGCCGCGTATTCTGCGTGCTGACACCGCGGCGGTCGCGGCGTTGACCGTCTGGCAGCAGGTCCTGGGGGATTGGGGATGAGCTTTGTGCGCCCCGAGGCCCGCGCCGCAATCTGGCGGCTGCGCGAGGTCCTGGCCGGAGGGGGGCTTGCCGCGTTGGGTCTGTGGCTTGTGCTGGGGCGCGGTCTGACGGTCTGGCTGGGATATGGGGCGATGATCGTGGCGCTTGGGTTGATCGTGGTTGGCGTTCAGCGCGCACGGTTTCGCACCGGTGGCGGTGGTCCGGGTGTCGTGGCCATTGACGAAGGTCAGGTGGCCTATTTCGGCCCTCTGTCCGGCGGTGTGGTGGCGTTGGCCGACATGACGCGACTGACGCTGGATCCCGGTGCGCATCCGGCGCATTGGACGCTGGAAAGCGAGGCGCAGCCTGCGCTGCGGATCCCGGTGAATGCCGAAGGGTCCGAGCGGCTGTTTGACGCTTTCGCAGCCTTGCCGGGCATGCGCACGGAACGGATGCTTTCGCAGATGCGCAGCGCGGGAACACACCCCGTTGTGATCTGGCAGCGGACGCAAACACGCCCCGCGCACCTGCGCCTCCATTGACACCCCGCCGGTTTCGCCTCAGGACTGGCCTGCGAATGAGACTGCAAGATCGGAGCCCCGAAAATGTCTATCCCACAATCCGGCGGCGGGCCGATCGAACGTCATGAACAACTGGCCGAGTATCTGGCCGAAGGCTGCAAGCCCAAGGAAGACTGGCGCATCGGCACCGAGCACGAAAAGTTCGGTTATTGCAAAGAGACATTGAAACCGCTGCCCTATGAGGGGGAACGCTCTATTCTGGCGGTGCTTGAGGGGTTGCGCGACCAACATGGCTGGGCCCCTGTGGAAGAAGGCGGCAAGCTGATCGGTCTGGTGAAAGACGGTGCCAATGTGTCGCTTGAACCGGGTGGGCAACTGGAACTGTCGGGGGCGCCTCTCGAGACCATTCACGAGACGTGCGACGAGGTGAATGCGCATCTCAGGGACGTGAAAGATATCTCGGACAAGATCGGCGTGGGCTGGATCGGTCTGGGCGCGGCTCCGATCTGGAGCCATGACGAGATGCCGTTGATGCCCAAGGGCCGCTACAATCTGATGGACGGCTATATGCAACAGGTCGGCACGATGGGCCGGACGATGATGCGGCGGACCTGTACGGTTCAGGTGAACCTCGATTTTTCCTCCGAAGCGGATATGGTCAAGAAACTGCGGGTTGCCTTTGCCTTGCAGCCCGTGGCGACCGCGCTGTTTGCGAATTCGCCGTTCTTCGAAGGAAAGCTGAACGGCCACAAAAGCTGGCGCAGCCGGGTCTGGCGTGATCTGGATGCAGATCGCACCGGCATGCTGCCCTTTGTGTTCGATGACGGCTTCGGTTTCGAAGCCTGGGTTGAATACGCTCTGGATGTGCCGATGTATTTCGTCTATCGCGACGGCGCTTACATCAACGCCCTGGGGCAGTCATTCCGTGATTTCCTCAAAGGGCAACTGCCCGCGCTGCCCGGCGAAATGCCGACGTTAAGCGACTGGGCCGATCATCTTACCACGATTTTCCCCGAAGCACGGCTGAAGAAATTCATCGAGATGCGCGGTGCCGATGGTGGACCCTGGCGCAGGTTGTGTGCGCTGCCGGCATTCTGGGTTGGCCTGACCTATGATCAGGCTACGCTGGACGCGGCCTGGGATCTGGTCAAGGACTGGACGGCAGAGCAGCGCGAGGCGCTGAGAATTGCCGCCAGCGTCGATGGGCTGCAGGCCCGTGTGGATGGCATCAACATGCATGATCTGGCGCGCGAAGCTGTGGCTTTGTCGGATGCGGGCCTCAAGGCGCGGGCGCGGCCGGGTGCGGGCGGGCTGGTGCCGGATGAGACGCATTTCCTCAATACGCTCAAAGAAAACCTTGAGACCGGCAAAGTGGCCGCTGATGAGTTGCTGGATCATTATCGCGGCGACTGGAACGGCGACATGACCCGCGTGTTTGCCGATTACAGCTACTGAGGCGAAGGGCGCTCAATCTCAAAGAGTCGGCGTGTCACTGGACCGTTCGTGACCGGTTCGGGATCTTTCAGGACTTGTCGCCGATCTTGGATTCCGTGCCGGCGCGAATGCGGGAGATGTTCTCGCGGTGACGCCAGAAAATCAGCAGGGTCAGCGCCATGGCCAGCAGGATCGACTGAGGGTATCCCAGCGCCATGACCCAGAAGCTGGACAGGGATGCCATCATCAGCGCGGCCATTGAGGACATGCGCTTGAGATAGGCAAAAACCAGCCAGGTCGCGCAGCAGGCCAGCCCGATGGGCCATGCATAGGCAAGCCAGACACCCAGGAAGGTGGCCACGCCCTTGCCGCCGCGAAAGCGCAGCCAAACGGGAAAGCAATGGCCGATAAAGGCTGCCAGGGCGGCCAGTTGCACCGCATCCTCGGGCGTGAAAGCCCGCGCCAGAAGCACGGCCACGGATGCCTTGCCGCCATCCAGAAGCAGCGTCAGCGCGGCGGCTTTCTTGCTGCCGGTGCGCAACACATTGGTGGCCCCGATGTTGCCAGAGCCGATCTCGCGCAGATTGCCCAGACCCATGACACGGGCAAGCACCATGCCGAACGGGATCGAGCCCAGCAGATAGCCGATCGCGGCCCAGATCAGCAGAATGGGTGCAGAGGATATGAGATCTGGCATCAGTGCCTCCGATAGACTTCTTTACCGTCCACATATGTGGCCAGCACCCGGCCCTGCATGCGCTGGCCGTCAAACGGGGTGTTCTTGGATTTTGACAGCAGGGTCGAGCGGTTGAGAACAAAGGGCACGTCCGGATCAAACAGAACAAGATCCGCCGGTGCGCCCACGCCAAGACGCCCCGATGGCAGGCCAAGCCGTTTGGCCGGGTTCAGCGCCATGGCGCGAAACAGTTGCGGCAGGTCAAGCTGGCCCGCGTGATAGAGGCGCAGGGCCGCCGGCAGGAAGGTCTCCAAAGCGACGGCACCGCTGGCGGCTTCTTCGAAGGGCAGGCGTTTGCTTTCTTCGTCCTGTGGCGTGTGCATCGACGAGATTACGTCGATCAGCCCGTCACGCACCGCTTGTACCACCGCCATCCGGTCTTCTTCCGAGCGCAGTGGCGGCTTGACCTTGAAGAACGTCCGATAGTCGGCCACGTCCAGCTCATTCAGCGTCAGATGATGGATCGACACGCCTGCAGTGATGTCAAACCCGTTTGATTTGGCCCGCTCCAGCGCGGGCAGGGCGCGCGCGGTGGTTATCTGGTCGGCGTGATAGCGCGCTCCGGTCATCTCGATCAGGGCGATGTCCCGGTCCAGTCCTATGCGCTCGGCCATGGGCGTGACAGCTGGCAGTCCACGCAGAGAGGCGAATTTGCCCGAGGTCGCCGCGGCACCGGCCGACAGGCCCGGTTCCTGGGGATGGGCAATGACCAGCGCGCCACAGGAGCGCGCATAGGTCAGCGCGCGTGCAAAGACCTTTGTGTTTTGCACCACGTGGTCGCAATCGGTGAAGGCGACGGCTCCGGCATCCATCAGAAAGCCGATCTCGGTCATCTCGCGGCCTGCGCGTTCCTTGGTGAGCGCGGCCATGGGCAGGACATTGACCGGTGCGGCTTCGTTGGCGCGGCGGGTGACGAATTCCAGCGTTTCCGGGCTGTCGATGGCAGGTGTGGTGTCGGGACGCGTGACCATTGTGGTCACGCCGCCTGCCGCGGCGGCCTGTCCGGCCGAGCGATAGCTTTCCTTGTGCCGCTCGCCCGGCTCGCAGACCTTGACGCCGATATCGACGATGCCCGGTGCGAGGCATTTGCCCTGACAGTCGATCACCTGATCATCCGGGTTCGGGCTTGCACCTTCTGGCAGAATGGCCTCGATCCGGCCACCGTTGATGCGCAGTGCACCGGGTTGATCCAACCCGGTCTCGGGGTTGATGAGGCGGGCATTGGTAAACAGGATGCTCATGACTGACCCCTCCCTTCCGCTGCCCCGGTATCTGTGGCGTCTGCGTTCATCATCTTGGGGCCTTCATCCTGCAATCCAGACCATCACGCCCACAAAGGCGAACATCACGATCAGGGCGATCATGGCCACACGGCCCGATAGTCTTGGATCAGGTTTCGGCTCTGGCATCAGAGGGCTCCTTTGATCTGAGCGACAGTGGCATCTGCATCGGCCTGATACTTGATCAGGTGCTTGTCGCCTGTTTTTGTCACGATCTGTACCGTGCTGAGAAACCCGCGCACGAGCGCGATGTCCGACAAGGCGATATTGCGCTCCATCGGGCCGGTGAGGCGACCGTCCTTGATGGTCCAGACCACGTTCAATTCTTCTGATGCCATGTACCAGCCGCGCAGGGAAATGGCAGCCAGCCCTGCGATGGCACCGGTCCAGACATGAGGATTGCCGATCAGCCACAGGATCAGCATGGCTCCGCCCATGCCGATCGCGGCCATCCACGCGTGGCTGCGGATATAGGTCTGCGGGTCTGCGCTGAGGGTGATCCGGGCGCTCATGTCAGCAGGATCCAGACAAGGGCGCAGAGCGCAAGCATGACGGCCGCAAAGATCAGACCGCCCAGCCGTTGGGCGCGCTGGCGCGCGACGCGGGGGGGCACGGAAGGCGCGCTGTAGGGTTTGGCGGCCTCGGATGCGATGGCGCCATGCGGTGCCCATTCGCTGCCGGGTTGATCAAAGCTTGCGATATGGGTGAGGTCGGCGGTCTTGCCCAGAGCAAAGGCATTGCCCTGAAAGGCCCGCGAAGACAGGATCAGCGCATATCCTTCAAGCGCGTCCAGCCTGCGCAGATCGCCGCTCAGAGCGCTTTGCGGTATATCGTGACCTTCGGTCAGATACCCGCTCAGCCCCAGGCCTTCGAGATCGGCCAGAAGGATCAGCTCGGCTCCTGCAGGATCAAGGTCTTGCGCGCCGGTCAGTTCGGCCAGCAAAGCGGCGGGCGGTTGCAGCCGGTCGGGGCCGCTGTCGGGCGGCCGGAAGACCGAGGCGATTTCGGATCGGGTGCGATTGACCGCAAAGACATGGAGCCGGCCCTTTTCATGAGGCTCCACACGCATCAGGCGGCGTTCCCGGCGCGGGCGGCCCTGAGGTTGCGCGCCAGCAGGTGCATCGCGGCCATGCGCACGGCAACGCCCATTTCAACCTGTTCTTGAATGACCGAGCGGTTGATGTCGTCGGCAATCTCGCCGTCGATTTCCACACCGCGGTTCATCGGGCCGGGATGCATGACGATGGCATCGGGCTTGGCCAGATCCAGCTTTTCGGCATCCAGCCCGTAACGATAGAAATATTCGCGCTCGGACGGGATAAAGCCGCCGTCCATGCGTTCCTTCTGAAGGCGCAGCATCATCACGACATCCACATCCTTGAGCCCTTCGCGCATGTCGTCATAGACCTCGACGCCGAATTGGTCGATCTGCGCAGGCATCAGGGTCGGCGGGCCGATCAGGCGAATGCGGCTTTCCATCTTGCCCAGCAGCAGGATGTTGGAGCGCGCCACGCGCGAATGGGCGATATCGCCGCAAATCGCGATGTTCAGGCGGTGCAGCCGGCCTTTGGCGCGCCGGATCGTCAGGGCATCCAGAAGCGCCTGTGTGGGGTGTTCATGGCGTCCGTCCCCGGCGTTCAACACGACGCATTCGACTTTCTGTGCCAGCAGGTCGACCGCGCCCGAATTGGGGTGACGGACCACCAGAAGATCGGGGTGCATGGCGTTCAGCGTCAGCGCGGTGTCGATCAGCGTCTCACCCTTCTTGAGCGAACTGGCCTGCATCGCCATGTTCATCACATCCGCGCCCAGCCGTTTGCCCGCCAGTTCGAAACTGGCCTGTGTCCGGGTCGAGTTTTCAAAGAACATGTTGATCTGGGTGAGGCCGTTGAGCACATCGCGATGCTTTTCGGGCTGGCGGTTCAGCGTGACGTAATCGTCGGCCAAATCGAGGATGCATTGGATATCGGGAGGGCTAAGCGGCTCGATCCCCAGAAGGTGGCGATGCGCGAAGGACATGTCAGGCGCTCTCCCGTGTCAGTTCCCGCCTTATAGAAAGCGTTTGGGATACGGGCAAGTCGGGTTTCATGGGTATTTCCGTTGCCCCGCTTCACAGGTAGCTTGGCACCATGGAATCGGCACTCACCCCGGAACTGGCGCGGACCTACCTCGACTGGCTCATCGAGCTGGGTGCGGATGACGCGATTTCTGATGCGCCCATAGATCGCTATGGGCTGCAGGATAAGGTAAAGCCGGCCCCCGCCGTGGCGGTTGCGGCCGCACCGGGTGTGATCCCCGCGAAAGTGCCGGATGAGGTTGATCCGGTCGCCGTTGCGCGTGCAGCGTCGCAAGGCGCTGGCGATCTTGCGGCTTTGAAGGCGGCTTTGGCCAGCTATGAGCATTGCGAACTGAAACGCGGCGCGCGCAATCTGGTGTTTTGCGATGGCAGACCCGGAGCCCGGGTCATGGTGATCGGCGAAGCCCCCGGCCGGGACGAGGATCGCGAGGGGCGGCCGTTCGTGGGCCGGGCCGGGCAATTGCTGGACCGGATGCTTGGCGCGATAGATCTCAGTCGCGAAACCTCGGTCTATATCACCAACGTCCTGCCGTGGCGCCCGCCGCAGAACCGCGATCCCAAGCCGGATGAAATCTTGATGATGCAACCGTTTCTGGCGCGCCATATCGAGCTGGCGGCACCCGATATCCTGGTGATCATGGGCAATATCAGCTGTCAGGCGGTCTTGGGCAAACGCGGCATCACGCGGCTGCGCGGCACATGGGCCGAGGCGTTCGGCAAGCCGGTTTTGCCCATGGTGCACCCGGCCTATCTGCTGCGCACGCCAGCGGCCAAGCGCGAGGCATGGGCGGATCTTCTGGAACTGAAGGCGCGGCTGAGGTCATGATCGATCCGCTTGTTCTGTTGGCCTTCGTCCCGGCGGCCTTGGCTCTGAACCTGACGCCCGGTGCGGATATGATGTTCTGTCTGGGCCAGGGTTTGCGCGCGGGGTCGCGACCCGCAATCGCGGCAAGTGCGGGGATTTCGACCGGTTCGATGATCCATGTGGCCTTGGCCGGGCTGGGTCTGGGGGCGCTGGTGGCGGCTGTGCCCGGAGCCTTTGACGCGATCTGCTGGATTGGCGTGGGCTATCTGCTCTATCTGGCGTGGGGCGCGTTTCGCCATGGCACGCTGGGCGCAGAGGGGCCAGAGATCGCCGCCCTGCACGCTTTTCGCTCGGGTCTCTATGTCAACCTGACAAACCCCAAGGTCATCCTGTTCGTACTGGCGTTCATTCCTCAGTTCGTGGATCCTGCGGCGGGCTCGGTTCTGGGGCAATTCCTGATATTCGGCGCGATCATCAGCATTGGCGGGTTCTTCATCAACGCAGGCGTCGGTATATTTGCCGGAGGGGCCGGGCGGGTGCTGACGGGAACGCCCATGGCGGCGCGGGTTCTGGGATATCTGAGTGGAACAATTTTTGCCGGGCTGGCCTTGCGGCTTGCGCTTTTGGAAAGGGGATAGATGTCCCGTATCGATGACAGGAAAGAGTTTATCGCGATCCGCATTGCGGTCCTGACAGTGTCGGACACGCGGGATCTGTCTCAGGACCGCTCGGGTCAGGTTCTGGTCGAGCGGATCGAGGGCGCGGGCCATGTGGTCGCCGACCGGCTTGTCCTGCGCGATGAGCGCGCCGAGATTGCCGATCAACTGCGCGCCTGGATCGCCGATCCCGGGATTGATGTGGTCATTTCCACAGGAGGCACCGGGTTGACCGGGCGCGATGTGACGGTTGAGGCGCATCGCGATGTCTATGAGAAAGAGATCGACGCCTTCGGGACCGTCTTCACCATCGTGTCGATGAAGAAGATCGGAACCAGCGCGGTGCAGTCGCGTGCCACCGGTGGCGTGGCCGGAGGCACCTATCTGTTTGCTCTGCCGGGCAGCCCGGGTGCCTGCAAGGATGCCTGGGATGAGATTCTGGCGATGCAACTGGATTACCGGCATCGGCCTTGCAACTTTGTCGAGATCCTGCCGCGTCTGGACGAGCATCACCGGCGCAAATAGATGGCGGGCTTTTTCGTGGCGCGGTGTGCTGTTGGTCATGAAGCTTTTTTCAAGGGCGGGAAAGTGTTGCGACGGAAACATCCCGCTCAAGCGTTAACACCTTTGTGGCTTGGCATTTTTTGCGCTCCCGCTACCTTAAACAAGCCGCTGTCGCGGTGGAGTACCTGAACGAATGCGCTTTTTGCGTCAAAGCCTCGTGGGATTGTTCCTGTCGGCCCTGACACTGGGTCTGCTGGCTTATGCCGGCCAGTTGATCAGTAGCGCTGTGCAAGAACGGATGTCAGATGAGCGCCCGGCACCGCCTGCGCGCGAAAGAATTTTTGCCGTCAACGTGATCCTGGCCACGGAAGGGCCCGAAACGCCGGTTCTGGAAACCTTTGGCGAGGTCCAGAGCCGCCGCACGCTTGAACTGCGCACAGCCGTCGGCGGGCGTGTGATCGAGTTGTCGGACAACTTTACGGAAGGTGGCGTGGTGCGCGCGGGCGAGGTGCTGGTGCGGATTGACCCCTCCAAGCCAAAGGCCGAGCGGGATCGGGCGGAAAGTGCTGTGCTGGATGCGCAGGCCGAAGTGCGTGATGCGGATCGCTCTGTCGGGCTGGCCCGTGACGAGTTGGCCGCCGCGCAGGACCAGACAGACCTGCGCGAGCGTGCGTTTCAACGCCAACAGGATCTTGCTGCGCGCGGGGTGGGTACGGCTGCGGCTGTCGAAGTGGCCGAACTTGCCGCGGCCCAGGCCCGCCAGGTGGTCCTGTCCCGCCGGATTGCACTGGCTCAGGCCGAAGCGCGGGTTGATCAGGCCGCCACCAGCCTTGCGCGCGCCGAGATCGCCCTGGCGCAGGCCGAACTGGATCTGGCGGATACTGAAATCACCGCCGGGTTCGATGGCACGCTCAGCGGCGTCAACCTGGTCGAAGGGCGGCTTGTGTCGGCCAATGAGAAAATAGCCGAGCTTGTAGACCCGCTTGAACTGGAAGCGGCCTTTCGGGTCTCGACCAGTCAATACACACGGCTCTTGGATAGCACCGGCGCGTTGATACCTGCCGAGGTCACGATCACGATTGACGGCGCGGGCGCAGAGCTTTCCGCCAAGGGCACGATCAGCCGCGACAGTGCGGGCGCGGGCGACGTGCAGACCGGACGTCTGATTTATGCGACCTTGGGTGCAGCGCTTGGCTTCAAGCCGGGCGATTTTGTCAACGTGTCCGTGCGTGAGTCCCCGCTGGACAATATCCTGCGGCTTCCGGCTTCGGCTTATGCGGCCGACGGAACCGTGCTTGTGCTGGATCAAGAGGACCGTCTCGAGACATTCCCCGTTACCCTGATCCGGCGACAGGGCGATGATGTTCTGTTGCGCGCAGAAGGATTGGCCGGGCGCGAGGTGGTGCAGGCGCGCACCCCCTTGCTGGGCGCAGGCATCCGCGTGCGGCCCTTGCGCGGAACCGATCTGGTGCCCGAGGAACCGGCGATGCTGGAGCTGGATTCCGACCGCCGTGCGCGGCTTGTGGCCTTTGTCTCGGGCAGCGCAGGGATGCCCGAAGCTGCCAAGACACGGATTCTGAACCAGCTGTCTCAGGACAAGGTGCCCGAGCAGGTGGTCAAGCGTATCGAATCCCGGATGGGGGGCTAGGATCATGCCCCGCGACATTCCGATCGCGGCCGGGGGTTTGCTGTCCTATTTCACACGCCACCCCACGGCAGCAAATCTTTTGCTTGTCATGCTGCTGGTGCTTGGGTTGGCCTCTGTCCCCAATATGCGCGCGCAGTTCTTTCCCGATGTGATCGTCAACAACGTCAGCGTGAGCATCTTGTGGGAAGGGGCCGGTCCGGAAGACGTGGACGGCGCGATCGTGCAGACGCTGGAACCGGTTCTGCTGGCGGTGGATGGCGTGGAGAGTTCGTCTTCGCTGTCGCGTGAGGGGATGGGCACGATCACTCTTGAGTTCGAGCCGGGCTGGGATATGGGGCGTGCCTCGGATGATGTGCAGGCGGCCGTCGATGCCATAACCACCTTGCCCGAAGACGCCGAGGAACCCAGTGTGCGCCGGGGCGCATGGCGCGACCGGGTCACGGATCTGGTCATCACCGGACCCATCGAGCCCGAGCAAATGGCCCTGTTTGCCGATGAACTGGTCACCCGTCTGTTCGCCGTAGGGGTGACGCGCACCTCGATCCGGGGGGTGGCTTCGCCCGAGACCCTGATCGAAGTGCCCTCTGCCCAGTTGATCCAGCATGACGTGACCATGGCCGAGATCGCCGCGGCCATTGCGGCCGAGGTCAACGCTGATCCGGCCGGGGATGTCACAGGGGCCAACGCGCGGGTGCGCACGGGCACTGAAAAACGCACGCCTGCGGCAATTGCCGGTATTGTCCTGCGCTCGAACCCGGATGGTTCCAAGCTGACCATCGGGGATGTGGCGCGTATTCGACTGGGAGGGGCTGACCGCGAGCGGGCCTATTTCGTCGGCGACAACCCAGCGATGTCGATCACGGTCGAGCGTTCCGACAAGGGCGATGCCATCGGCATTCAGCGCGCGGTCGAGGATGTTGCCACGCAGATGCAGGCCAGCCTGCCGCAGGGGGTCACGCTCGAACTGATCCGCACCCGATCAGAGGCGATCACGGCGCGGCTCGATATTCTGCTGGATAACGGGCTGATGGGATTGGGGCTGGTGGTGTGCCTGTTGTTCCTGTTCCTGAACGCACGGACCGCGTTCTGGGTTGCGGCAGGTATTCCGGTGGCCATGCTCGCGGCGATTGCGATGATGTATGTCGCCGGGCTGACCATCAACATGATCAGCCTGTTCGGTCTGATCATCACGCTGGGGATCGTGGTGGATGATGCCATCGTGGTCGGTGAACATGCCGATTACCGATATCGCAAATATGGCGAGCACCCCTATCAGGCCGCTGAAAACGCCGCGCGTCGCATGGCGATGCCGGTCTTTGCGGCAACCGTTACGACGATCATCGCGTTTTTCGGCCTGGTCGCGATTGGCGGGCGCTTTGGAGACCTGATCCGTGACATTCCGTTCACGGTGATCGTGGTGCTGGCAGCTTCGCTGGTCGAGTGCTTTTTGATCCTGCCCCATCACATGGCAAAGTCTTTGATGAAGTCCGAGGCCGAGCGCTGGTACGACGTGCCCAGCCGCGTGGTGAACGTGGGCTTTCGCTGGGTGCGCGAGACACTGTTCCGCCCCTTGGTGCGCTGGGTCATCTGGGGGCGCTATGCGGTGGTGGCCGGTGTTCTGGTCATCCTTGCCAGCCAGGTGGCCGTGTTCATCAAGGGCGATGTGCAATGGCGCTTTTTCAATGCGCCCGAAAGGGGATCGGTGACCGGCAACTTCGCCATGGCCGAAGGGGCCACACGCGCCGACACATTGGCCATGATGCGCGAGTTGCAGCGCGCCACCGAAGAACTGGGTGCGCGCTATGAGGCCGAGCATGGCACCAACCCTCTGGCCTACGTCCTGGCCGAGATTGGCGGCAATGCCGGACGCGGGATGACCGGGGTAGAGGCCAAGGACAGCGATCTGCTGGGCGGTATCTCGATCGAGCTGATTGACGCCGATCTGCGGCCCTATTCCAGTTTCGCCTTTGTTGCCGAGCTGCAGGATAGCGTGCGTAACCATCCGCTTGTCGAAACTGTCAGCTTCCGGGGCTGGCGTTCGGGTCCGGGCGGGGATTCCCTGTCTGTTCAGTTTTTCGGGGCCAGTGTCGATACGCTCAAGGCGGCCAGTCAGGATTTGCAGGCGGCGTTGTTGCAATATCCCGAAGTCTCGGCCCTGGAGGACAACCTTGCCTATGACAAGGAAGAGTTGCTTCTGGATCTGACGGCGCAAGGTCAGGCGCTTGGCTTTACCATCGACACGCTGGGGCGGGCGTTGCGCGCGCGGCTCAATGGGCTGGAAGCCGCGACCTATCCTGACGGGCCGCGCAGCGCCACGATCCGTGTCGAATTGCCCGAAGGCGAGCTGACGGCGGATTTTCTGGAACGCACGCTGATGCGCACGCCCGAGGGCAACTATGTGCCGTTGGCCGATCTGGTGACAGTCGAACAGCGCACCGGCTTTTCGACCGTGCGGCGGGAGAACGGGATCCGGTTGATCTCGGTAACCGGGGACATCTCCGAGGACGATCCCGCGCGCGCCGAAGAGATCACGCAGCGTCTGCAGGAAGAGATTTTGCCAAACATCGCCAGTGAACGGCAGGTGGAATGGCGGATGTCCGGGCTGAGTGAGGATGAGAACGCCTTCTTGTCGGATGCGCTGACCGGTCTGATCCTGTGTCTGACGGGCATCTACCTTGTTTTGGCCTGGGTATTCTCAAGCTGGACCCGGCCCATGGTCGTGATGGCGATCATTCCGTTCGGGCTGGTGGGGACGATCTATGGCCATGCGGCCTGGGATGTGCCGCTGAGCATGTTCACCGTTGTGGGGCTTTTGGGGATGACCGGGATCATCATCAACGATTCCATCGTTCTGGTCACGACCATAGATGAATATGCCGAGGAGCGCGGGCTGATTCCGTCGATCATCGATGCCACGGCGGACCGGTTGAGACCGGTTCTTTTGACCACGCTGACAACCGTTCTGGGTCTTGCGCCCTTGCTGTACGAGACCTCGCAGCAGGCGCAGTTCCTCAAGCCCACGGTGATCACGCTGGTCTATGGGTTGGGCTTCGGGATGATCCTTGTGTTGTTGATCGTGCCGGCGCTGGTGGCCATGCAGTCGGATGTAAACCGCAGGGTCACGGCGATGCGGCGAGCGCTGCGCAGCCCCAACAGGGCAATCCGAGGCACAATCGTGCTGAGCGGATTGGCCGTTCTGGCGTGGTTTGCCGTGACGCTGGGTGCTGTGCTGGCGACCGGTGGCATGCTTGAGCCGGTGGCGGCTCTGCTGCCGGCATTGGCCGCAATGGACGCGATGCGCGGCGCGTTTCTTGCCTTTGTGAGCGGTGCGTTCGTGCTGGTGGCGATTGTCTATCTGGTAGCCAGCTTCAGCGCGATGATCCGCCAGCCTGCGCGGGAATAGCCGGCGCGTTCACTCGCCGCTGCATCCGCGGATGTCGACGGCGCGTTTGTCACCCAACACCGTGAAGCGCAGCTTGGAGCGATCAAGGGCAAAGCTGCGCGCGCTGGCGTGCACAAGCTCGGAGGTGGCAATCAGCGTATCGCCCTGCCGATTGACGGCGGTCTCGGAAACCCAGATCTGCGGATTGCCGGTCTCCGTAACCGTGAATTCGTCCCCTCCGGCGTGGGGCATGCGAATATGGGCTTCGATCTTCATCCCGTCCCGGGTCGGGGAAATCACGCATGTGGCAGAGGATACGCCCGCTTCACTGGCGCTGTAGGGGCGGTCCGTACGGGCCGCAAGAATGGCTGGGTGTTGCTTGGCGTCGGGATCGAGAATGTGGTCAAAAGACAGCGTGCTGGGGATGCAGACATCCTTGCACACGCCCAGTTCGACCTTGCCCTTGAGGCGCACGCGCGTGCCGTCTTGTGTCGGTGTGACATCGATCGGCAACACCAGTTCATGTTCATAACCGACCGAGCGCATGCCATTCTGGTCAAACACCTTTGGCGTGGGCCAGTAGATCTGGGTGGCTGCCACATTGCGCGAGCCCCGCCAGGAAAACTCGGGCGGGATACCTGCATCGCCCGGTGCGCGCCAATAGGTTTTCCAGCCATCCTCAAGCGTCAGCTTGATACCCGCGTGATGCGTGCCGTTTGCATCCAGCCCGCCATCCAGCACTTCGATGCGCACGACATCGTCTATCCAGCTCTGTGCCTGTGCAGGCAGAGCGGTCAGCGCCGCTAGGGCAAGGGGGAGGAGGCGATGCATTCTCATGTCCCTGAGATGGCGCATGAGCGTTGAAATGCCAAGTCACGTTCCGGTCAGTCGATTGTAAGCGTGTCGGGGTTGCACTGTAACTGTGCAGGATGTGTACTGTAGACAGGCGCTGACGGCTGGATTTGGAAAATGCTTGATCTCGCGGGACATCTTCTGATCGCGATGCCCGGAATGGGCGACCCCCGGTTTGACGGATCGGTTGTGTTGATGTGCAGTCACTCTGAAGAGGGTGCCATGGGGTTGATCGTCAACAAGCCCGCGCCCGAAGTGCGGTTTTCGGAATTGCTGGAACAGCTTGATATCGCGCCACAATCCGCTGCTTTGAACCGCCCGGTGCATTTTGGCGGGCCCGTCGAGGGCGGACGGGGCTTTGTGCTGCACAGCCGGGATTATGGCTCGGCGATCCACACGCTGCAGGTCACGCCCGAGATCGGGATGACCACCACGCTGGATGTTCTGGAAGACATCGGGCGCGGTGCCGGCCCTGCCAAGGCCATGATGATTCTGGGATATGCGGGGTGGGGGCCGGGGCAGCTGGAGCGCGAATTGGCTCAGAACGGCTGGCTGACCACAGAAGCCTCGGCGGATCTGGTCTTTGACGTGGCCGATGCGCGCAAATGGTCGTCAGCCCTGAAAACTCTCGGGATCGAGCCGGTGATGCTGTCCGGGGCTGCCGGGCGGGCCTGAGCGGGGTTCAGTCTCGCGGGGCGGCAGCGCGCTGCAGGCGGTCGTTGATGGCGCGGCCAAGACCCGTGTCGGGGATCGGCGCGACGGCGATGGGTCTGCCTTTGTCATCCAGCGCATGCAGGCAGGCAAAAAGCTGTGCGGCGGCTTCGCCGAGATCGCCAGAGACCGACAGGTTGAGGTCGCCAGTATGCGCGCCAAAACCGAGGTAGAGTTCGCCCGGCTCAGGAGCATCGGCATTCAGGCGCAATCTGGCTTTCGGCGCATAATGCGAAAGCAGCTGGCCCGGCGCGTTGATCGCGGATCCTTCCGCGCGCTGGATCAGCCGGGTGTCGAGCACGCGTTCGAGCGCCTCGACCGGCACGCCGCCGGGTCGCAGAAGCACCGGCTGAGCGTCCTCGAACCCCACGATTGTGGATTCCACGCCAACCGGGCAGGCCCCGCCATCCACCACGGCATCAATGCGTCCGTCCAGCCCGGCGAGCACATGGGCGGCCTGCGTCGGGCTGATGCGCCCGGACGGGTTCGCCGAGGGGGCTGCCACGGGGCCATCAAAGGCCCGCAGCAAAGCAGCGGCGACCGGATGAGCGGGAACGCGCAGACCGACGGTGGGCAGCCCCGCGGTGACCAGTTCGCTCAGGCCATGATCCAGTGTCAGCGGCAGCACCAGTGTCAAGGGGCCGGGCCAGAACGCGTCGGCCAGCCGGACGGCGTCACCCTCAAGCACTGCATAGCGCCGTGCCGCCTCAGTGTCTGCGACATGCACGATCAGCGGATTGAAGCTGGGGCGATTCTTGGCGGCGAAAATACCGGCGACAGCGCGCCCGTTGCATGCATCCGCGCCCAGCCCATAGACGGTTTCGGTTGGAAACGACACCAGCCCTCCGGCGCGCAGCAGATCTGCGGCCTGGTTCAGGTCGGATGACTCCACACCCAGAGTGATGGTGGTTCGCTGTTGCATCGGGAAGGTGCGCTCGTGACGCGGCGTTTTGGTTGCGTGGATCGGCAAGGCCGGGTTGGTATGAAAGCAATCATGCTTTTAGCTGGGCTGTGCGCGGAGGGAAACCCGCCGTGACAGCAGCTGTGTTGCAATTGAGCCAAGGGGTGATCCTATGCCGTATCGTGCGCCTGTTGCTGATTTCGAATTCATTTACAAACATGTGGTCGGCTTTGATCACGTCGCCCGGACCGAGCGATTTGCCGATGCAAGTTCCGAGACCGTCCATGCGATCCTGACCGAGGCGGGCAAGATGTGCGAAGAGGTTCTGGCCCCGCTGCAACGGCCCGGTGATCTGCATCCAGCAGTTTTGGAGAACGGCGTGGTGCGGACCTCTCCGGGTTATGCCGAGGGATGGCGCGCGATTGCCGAAGGCGGCTGGGTCGGCATCGCAGGTGATCCCGAATACGGTGGAATGGGTCTTCCGATGGCTGTGGCAACGGCTGTGAACGACATGATGAGCAGTTCATGCCTGTCGCTGCAACTGGCACCTCTGATGAGCCAGGGGCAGGTCGAGGCTCTGGAGCACCACGCGAGTGACGCGATCAAGGAACTCTATCTGCCCAAGCTCATGAGCGGGGAATGGACCGGCACGATGAACCTGACCGAACCACAGGCAGGCTCGGATGTCGGGGCGTTGACCTCCAAGGCCGAGGCCAGAGGCGATGGGACTTATGCGATCACCGGACAGAAGATCTACATCAGCTGGGGCGATCACGATTTGGCCGAGAATATCTGTCATCTGGTTCTCGCCCGCCTGCCCGGAGCGCCGGAAGGCACAAAGGGCATCAGCCTGTTTCTGGTGCCCAAGCGCCTGCCGGACGACAATGGCAATGCCGGCGTCGCCAACAGTCTGAAAGTGGTCAGCCTTGAGCACAAGATGGGCTTGCATGGCTCGCCCACCGCAGTGATGCAGTATGACGGTGCAATCGGTTGGATGGTTGGCCCGGAAAACGGCGGCATGGCGGCGATGTTCACCATGATGAACAATGCGCGTCTGGGGGTCGGCACACAAGGTGTCGGCGTGGCAGAGGGGGCCTATCAGAACGCCCTGCAATACGCCTTGGATCGCAAGCAGGGCCGCTCCTATCATGGCTATACCATCGCGGCGCATGCGGATGTCCGACGCATGCTGACCTCTATGAAGGCGGATGTGTTTGCAGCGCGCTCGATTGCATTGGCCTGCGCCGTGGCGATTGACATGGAAACCGCCACCGGAGAGGCGGAATGGTCCGCGCGTGCGGCGTTCCTGACGCCGATTTCCAAAGCCTTTGGAACCGATATCGGCAATGAAGTCGCCAACACCGGCATCCAGGTGCATGGCGGTATGGGTTTCATCGAGGAAACCGGCGCCGCTCAATATGCCCGCGACGTCCGTGTCACGACGATTTATGAGGGCACCAACGGGATTCAGGCCATGGATCTGGTGGCGCGCAAGATGTCCGACGGGGGCGAGATGGCGGGCAAGCTGCTGGACGAGATCGAAGAGCAAGCCGAACAGGTCCGCGCCAGGATGCCGGAACTGGCCGATCTGGCAGAAAGCGTCTGGCAAGCGACCGAGTCTCTGCGCGAGGCAACCGAATGGATCGTCGCGCAGGAGGATGTCACGGATCGTTTTGCCGGTGCCGTGCCATATCTGCGCGCTTTTGCGCGGGTGCTGGGCGGGCATTTCCATCTTTCGGCGGCAATGGCGGACCCCAAAGGCCCGCGCGCGGCCTTGGCGCGGTTCTACATCACACGCCTCTTGCCCGAGCATTCCGGGCTTCTGGTGCATGCCCAAAGCGGATCGGGCGATCTTTACGCGTTGAGCCTGGACGACCTGGCAGCGTAAAAGGCGTTGAACGCCGGGAGGAATGCCCGGACTACGGGGCGGTTTTTCGAGCCGTGGAAAGGAAGGTCAAGTTGGACGGATCGCAGGAGGGTATACGCTATCCTTGGGACGCCGCACCGGAACGTGGTGCGGCGATCGAAGTGGCTCCGGGTGTTCTCTGGATGCGCCTGCCGCTGCCAATGAAGCTGGATCACGTCAATGTCTACGCGTTGGATGATGGTCAGAGCTGGACGGTGATCGACACGGGCTTTGCCTCGAAACTATCGCGCGAGGTCTGGACCGGACTGCTGGCCGGGCCGATGGGCGGCAAGCCTGTGGGCCGTGTGATCGTGACCCATCACCATCCCGATCATGTGGGTCTGGCCGGGTGGTTTCAGTCCGAACATGGGACTGAATTGATCACCACGCGCACCGCATGGCTGTTTTCGCGCATGCTCATGCTGGACAAGCAGGATGCGCTGCCCGAGGAAACCCTTGCCTTTTATCGCAGTGGCGGAATGGATCCCGAGATCCTGGAACAGCGCCGGACAGACAAGCCGTTCAACTTTGCCGATGTCGTGGCTCCCATGCCGCTGGGCTACACCCGCATCAAGCAGGGGGATACGATCCGCATGGGCGGTCGCGACTGGGACGTGCATATCGGGAACGGACATTCACCCGAACACGCCACATTCTGGAGTCGTGACGACAATCTGGTGATCGCCGGTGATCAGATCCTGCCGTCGATCAGCCCGAATATCGGGGTCTACGCCACCGAGCCCATGGCCGATCCGGTGAGTGATTGGATCGAGGCCTGTGAGCGCCTCTCAACGCTGGCGCGCGCCGATCATCTTGTTCTGGGGGGGCACAAACTGCCCTTTACCGGCTTGCCGTTTCGGATGCGTCAGTTGATCGACAATCATCACGGTGCACTTGCCCGGTTGATGGACGCGCTGGATACGCCAAAGACCGCTGTCGAGTGCTTCATGCCGATCTTCAAGCGCAAGATCGGTGAGGGTGAATACGGGCTGGCGCTGGTCGAAGCGATTGCCCATGTCAGCCATCTGCATCAGGCCGGAGAGGTCGAGCGGACCCGCCGCGAGGACGGGGCCTGGCTTTATCAGCGAAAGGGATAGGCCCTTGGACAATGAAATCAGAACCGCTGCCGAACTCAGCGAGGCCGAGGCGATTCCCCGGCGTCATGAGGTGCATACGCAGGCAGGCGGTCAGGTCGATATGGGCGACTTGCCCGATGGTATGAAGACCCCAGTAGAGCACAAAAGCCCGGCGCGCTGGGCCTATGAGCGATTGATCCTTTATATCCAGAATTTCGAAGAGCAGCTGGACGCTGAACACGAGGTTGGCATGGGCACGGCCGGGGGCGAACTGGGCGTGCTGCGGATCGAAGGCATGGGCTATTTCGATCCCGATATCGTAACGTTCTATGGCTCTGACGCATCGGGGGTACGCACCCAGCTGATCCAGCATGTCACGCAGCTGAACGTGATGCTGCGCGCGGCACCCAAGCCACAAGGGCAGGCGGAACCGGCGCGCATCGGCTTTCGGTTGGCTGCGGATTTGCAAAAGGACAGCGACGCGGCGTAAATCCTGTCGGATTGTGCGCCCGGTCAGGCTGCGCTGGATTGACGTCGTGACAGGATTTTGCGAATCCGGTATCGAAACGCAACATTGCGCAACAGGATGGACAACATGGCTGACCACAAACACGGCGAGATGAATATCTCGGATCAAGAAAAAACCTTTGAAGGCTTTATGAAATGGGTCACCTGGTCCGTTATCGTGATTGTTCTTGTGATCATCTGGATGGCGATTTTCATCACCTGACGCCACCTGCGTTCCTCGAAGTCGGACAGGGGTAAAAAATGCGAATACTGGGCCTTGTTCTGGGTGCGTTGATGGTTTTGGGGGGCTGCGCGGCTCCTCAGCAACCTTTTGCGTCCGATGAATCCATCGCTGCGGTCTCCTTTCGCGATGAAGGCCCTCGGGAACTCAAGCTTATGACGATGGTGAACAATCGTTCCGGTGCGGGTGCGCACACGTCCTTGCTGATCAGTGCATCCGAGCGTGTCATCTTCGATCCTGCAGGCTCTTTCAAGGCGTCGGGCATTCCCGAACGCAACGATGTGCTGTTCGGGATTACCCCCAATGCCGAGCAGGCTTACATCAGCGCCCATGCCCGCAGCACGCACCGGGTGATCATTCAGACGGTTCAGGTGTCGCCGCAACAGGCCGAGATGGCGTATCGCCTCGCACTTCAGGCGGGCCCGGTTGCGGGTGCGTTCTGTGCCAGCTCGACAGCGGCCCTGCTGAGCCAGATCCCCGGATTCGAGGGGCTGCGATCAACATTCTACCCCGTCAATCTGATGGAGCAGTTCGCCACTGTTCCCGGTGTGCAAACCATCGAATATCGCGAGGACGACGATCCTTCGTTGCAGGCCGCGCTTGATCAGTTGAACTGAACCGGTTCACCCCAGCAGGTACAACAGCCCATAGAGCGTGGCAGCGCCCGCCCCGATGGCAGCAAAGACATTGCGCGATATCACACCCGCGGCCACAGTCGCGGCGGCGGCGGCAAAGCGCGCGATATCAAACTCTCCCCCCGTCGCATTCGGCCAGACCACCAGTGGCGCGACCAGCGCAGGCAGGATCGCCACTGCCGTATAGCGCAGATGGCGCAAGACCCATTCGGGCATGGCGCGATCACCAATCAGACCGAGAAACACGAAACGCAGGCCAAAACTGCCCAGGCCCATGCCGATGATGACTGTCCAGATCAGGACCGGATCAAAGCCGTCGGTCATGACCATTTCCCTCGCGCCTTGAGCCAGAGCTCGACCTGCGCACCGGCGATCATGCCCGAGATGCCGGCCACCATCAGGCCAAGGCTGTAGGGGATGCCATTCGCCAGAAGTGCGACCAGGATCGCCACAAGGGCGGCCGCGAGATGAGAGGCCGTGCGCAACATCGGAGCAATCAGCGCCAGAAAGGCGATGGGCACCACGAAATCCAGACCCCATTCGGGCGGGATCTGGTTGCCGACCAGTGCGCCGATCAAAGTGAATGCGTACCAAGTCGGGCAGATCGGCGAGATGGTGCCAAAGAAAAAGGCCACCTTTTGCGCAATGGTCATGCCGGGGTCTTTTTCGTATTGCGCCACCGAGCAGGCATAGGATTGATCGACCAGCAGATAGGCCATGAGCGCGCGTTGCCACAGCGGGGCGGATCCCAGATGCGGGGTGAGTGCCGCGGAATACATCGCCATTCTGAGGTTCACCGCCAGAGCCGATGCCAGGATGATCACCGTGGGCGCGTTCTCGGTCATCAGCTGGAGGGCAGTGAACTGCGCCGCTCCGGCGATCACGGCAATCGAAAAGACCAGCGTTTCGAAAACGCTCAATCCGGCCTCGGTCGCAATCACTCCGAACAGCATCGCAAAAGGAGCAACGACCAAGACAAACGGAGAACCGTCGCGAACTCCCAACCAAAAGGCCGATTTCGTGGTGGTGGAGCTCATGAGATGTCCTTAGATTGTCGTTCGGGAATTAACGGTCTTCGGGGAGGGATGCAATTGGCGCAATCCAGCGATACTTCAGAGTTCATCATCGCACCGGATCCCGCGGCTCCACGTCTGACACGCGCGGTCGAAGGCGTCGACCAGAACGGGCAGATCAGCCGCATTTCGGTGGTCGAGGAGAGACCCCTGACCATTTTCCTCAACTCGCAGGAGATCGTGACGGCCATGACCATCGGGGATTATCCCGAGTATCTGGCGCTGGGTTTTCTGCTCAATCAGGGCATGCTGCAGCGCGACGAAGACGTCACCGGTGTCGACTATGACGAAGAGCTTGAAACCGTGGTCGTGCGGACGGCCTCGCAAACCACCTATGAAGACAAGCTGAAGAAAAAGACGCGCACCTCGGGATGCGCTGTTGGCACGGTGTTCGGCGACATGATGGAGGGGCTTGAGGGTGTGAGCCTGCCTGCCACCCCGCTGCGTACGTCCTGGCTTTATGAGCTGGCCGCACGGATCAACCGCACACCGTCTCTTTATCTTGAGGCCGGAGCAATTCACGGCACGGTTCTGTGCCAGGGGAATCGCCCGCTGGTCTATATGGAAGATGTGGGACGCCATAATGCCGTGGACAAGATCGCGGGCTGGATGTTGCAACATGGCGTGAGCGCTGACGACAAGATGCTTTACACCACGGGTCGCCTGACTTCGGAAATGGTGATCAAGACCGCGATGATGGGTATCCCGGCCCTGGCGTCGCGCTCGGGCTTTACCGCATGGGGGGTCGAGATCGCCCGCGAAGTGGGTCTGACGCTGATCGGACGCATGCGCGGACGCCGGTTCGTTTGCCTGAGTGGAGAGGATCGTCTGATCCGCGATGTCGATCCGGAGAGCGTCGCCGAGGAAGACAGCAAGCATCGACGCAAGAGTGCGGCGCAATGACTGCTCCACTGGGCGTTATCCTGGCCGGTGGGCTTGCCCGCCGGATGGGTGGAGGCGACAAGGGGATGCTGAGCCTTGGCGGGCAGACAATCCTGTCGCGGGTGATTGATCGCCTTTCGCCCCAAGTGGCGGGTCTGGCCCTGAACGCCAATGGTGAGGCGGGACGGTTCGATCCTTTCGGCCTGCCGGTCATTGCCGATAGCATTGACGGGTTTGTGGGGCCATTGGCCGGTGTTCTGGCCGGGCTTGACTGGGCAGCCGGGCAGGGGGCCGACAGCATCGTGACGGCGGCGGCAGACACCCCGTTTTTTCCCGCTGATCTTGTGCAGAAGCTGCAAGCGGCGGGGGATGGGATGACCCATCCGCTGGTGCTGGCCGCGACCCCGGACCCGGAGCGCGGGCAGATCAGGCATCCCACGTTCGGCCTTTGGCCCGTGGCACTGCGCGATGATCTGCGCGCCGCACTCTCGGACGGTCTGCGCAAGGTCGTGATCTGGACCGACCGTCATGACGGCCGCGTGGCGGTCTTTCCGGTGCAGGGGGTTGATCCGTTCTTCAATGTCAATACGCCCGAGGATTTGAGTGTGGCCGAAACTCTTTTGAAAGGTGCATCATGAGGCTTTATGGGGTGGTCGGCTGGAAGAATGCCGGGAAAACGGGTCTCATGGAGCGGTTGGTGTCCGAGATAACCGGGCGCGGGATAACCGTGTCCACGATCAAACACGCGCATCACAGTTTCGATGTGGATCATCCGGGCAAGGACAGCCACCGCCACCGTGTCGCCGGTGCGACCGAGGTTCTGCTGGCATCACGCAACCGATTTGCGCTGATGCATGAGCTGCGCGACGAGGACGAGCCGACGCTGGAGATGCTGCTGAGCAAACTCAACCCGGTCGATCTGATCCTGATCGAAGGCTACAAGCGCGACACGCATCCCAAGGTCGAAGCTCACCGCGCCGAGACCGGCAACCCGCTGATCGCACCTGGGGATCAGACGATCCGGGCTGTGGCCAGTGACACGCCGCTTGATCTGGACCGGCCGGTGTTCGATTTGAACGACACGGTTGCGATTGCCGATTTCATCCTGGCCGAGGTCGGCCTGTGAGAGCATTCGACAGCATTCTTGTTGCGGATTGGTCAGCGGGGAAACGCGCGCCGAAATCTCCGTCCAAGGATGCAATCTGGCTGTGTGTTGCACGGCGCGGCGCTGCCGAGGAACCTGTCTATTGCCGGACGCGCCGTGAGGCCGAAGACTGGATCAGGAATTTCTTCGCGCAAGAGATTGCCGCCGGTCGCCGTGTGCTGGCCGGGTTCGATTTTCCCTTTGGCTATCCGCAGGGCTTTGCCGCGCATGTGACTGGATCAAGCGATCCACTGGCTGTGTGGGATTGGCTGGAGGCGCGAATTACAGATGCCGAGGATGGGGCGAACAATCGCTATGATGTTGCACAAACGCTGAATGCGCTATTTGAGGGTCCGGGGCCGTTCTGGGGAAAGCCGAACGAGGCGGGCTGGCCCGAAATTCCCTATCGCAAGGCGGATATCGCCTTTGATCAGCTGTCCGAGCGGCGCGCTTGTGATCTTGCGGCAAAGGCGTCCTCTTCGTGCTTTCAACTGGCCTTCCCGCCCACGGTGGGTGGGCAGATCCTGATGGGTCTGCCGATGCTTGCGCGGTTGCGACAGATCGCTGGTGTGCATGTCTGGCCCTTTGAAGACTGCACCGAAGCGCCGGTTGTTCTTGCCGAGATATGGCCGGGATTGATCGAACCTGCGGTCAAGGCGGAACTGGGGCGTCTGGACGCAAACCCGATCCGCGATCGTGAGCAAGTCAGGCTGTTGTCGCGGGCCTTCTCCCGCCTTTCCCTGTCCGAACTGGTCGCGATGATGACCGAGATTCCGGACGTCGCAAGGGAAGAGGCGTGGATACTGGGTGCCGGGTTTGAAGAACGACTGGGTGCGCTTTGCGCGACATCTCTGGCTCCGCCCCCCTTGCGCAACGATTGCTTTGCTTTGCCTGCAGGCGTGGAATGGACGCCAGTGGATGAGGCGCTGGAGCTGTTACGCAGCCGGCTGACGCCGGTGACAGGGATGCGCAGCGCCCCATTGGCAGAAAGCCTGGGGCGTGTTCTGGCGGTGCCGGTTCATGCCAGGCGCTCGAACCCGCCCCAACCCAACACGGCGGTGGATGGGTATGGCTTTGCCGGAGGCCGGCCGGAAGGTCCGCACGTTTTGCCGCTGATCCAAGGGCGCGCGGCGGCGGGTGTGCCCTTCAACGGTTCGGTGCCCGAGGGCCATGCGATCCGCATTCTGACCGGTGCGGCCCTGCCCGAAGGCGTAGACACGGTGATTCTTGAGGAAGACGTGAGAACCGATGGCACGCAGATCGCCTTTCATGGGCCTCTGAAACCCGGAGCCAATACCCGCAAGGCAGGGGAAGATGTGCACGCAGGTGATCTGGCCCTTCCTGCCGGGCAATGCCTGACCCCGGCCGATCTGGCGCTGTTGTCGGCGGTGGGTATATCCGAGGTCGATGTGCGCGCACCGCTGCGCGTGGCTGTTCTGTCGACAGGAGACGAATTGGTAGAACCCGGTGATGCAGCCGGGCCAGGTCAGATTTTTGACGCCAATCGCCCAATGCTGCTGTCGATGATGACGCGCTTTGGGTTTGAGCCGGTCGATATGGGGCGTGTCGGCGATGACCGTGAGGTTTTGCGCCTTGCGATGGATCGCGCGGCGCAGCAGGCGGATGTGATCCTGACCTCGGGTGGTGCGTCAGCCGGAGACGAGGATCACGTATCGGCCCTCTTGCGCCAGGCCGGCGCAATGCAGGAATGGCGCATCGCGGTCAAGCCGGGTCGACCTCTTGCGCTGGGGCTTTGGGACGGCAAGCCTGTGTTCGGTCTGCCGGGCAATCCCGTGGCAGCGATGGTCTGCACCCTGGTCTTCGCACGCCCGGCCATGGCGCTGCTGTCTGGGCAGGAATGGCGCGCGCCGCAGGGCTTTGATGTGCCCGCCGCGTTCGAAAAGCGCAAGAAGCCCGGTCGTCGGGAGTATCTGCGCGCGCGGGTTCGCGATGGAAGGGCCGAGGTGTTCCGCTCGGAAGGTTCGGGACGGATCAGCGGGCTGAGTTGGGCCGATGGGCTGGTCGAGATCGAGGACGGTGCCCGTCACATTCGCCCGGGCGATCCCGTGCGTTTCATTCCCTATGGCAGTTTCGGGCTATAGCGTCGGTTGGTGATCCAGCGGCATTGATAGGGCGCAAGGCTGATCTTGCGACCCACCGGGTCGATCACCTCGCCCGACAGAATGTCGACCCATGAATCCCCTTCGATCAGGTTCAGCGTGACAGGGTCCAGACTGACGGGCTGATCACTGACATTGTGCAGCGCAAAGATGGACTGATCGCGATCCAGGCTCTGCCGCCAGACGCCGAAAATCCGGTCTTCGGTTTGCAGCGTAAACTGGGTGGCATTGGGGTGGAAGGCGGGTTGCTTTGCCCTCAGCTTGATCCGCGTTTTTAGCGCGCCCAATACCCGGGATGTAATGCTCTCAGGATCCTCCAGCAACGCCTGAAGCGCGGCGTAATCCCAGTGATGCCGGTTGATGGCGCGTTTCATGCCCGTGCGCGCGACTTTGTCGTGATCGTTTGGCGTCGCAAGAAGCGCGTGGATGTAGAACGCCGGTATCCCTTCCAGCGCCATGACGATGGTCTGCGAGCATAAGAACCGGTCGATCTGATGGCTGTCCGGTCCGTCAAAGGTTCCTTTGAGGGCTTCAAAATAGGTGATGTTCAACTCATAGACCGATTCCGTCCCCGAGAGCGCACGCATGGACACATCACCGCCAAAGTCCCGGGCGATCTGCACCATGGCGTCGATCTGATCCTGCGGCAGGATTCCTTCGGCGGGCCGCATTCCGATTCCGTCGTGACTTGCCGAAAAGTTCAGATAGGCGCAGCCCAGTTGCGCCGGCGGCATCGCCGCCTGCCAGCCCCGCAGATACCTGGCCGAGCCGGATAAAAGCGCATGCAGGATAAGCGGGGGCAACGGAAAGTTATAGACAACATGCGCCTCGTTGCGGTTGCCGAAATAGCTGAGGTTTTCGGCACTTGGCACGTTGGTTTCGGTCAGCAGGATCACCGGTTCAACGGTGTAATCGCTCAGCAGTCGCATCAGGCGCACGATCGCATGGGTCTGGGGCAGGTGGATGGAGGGCGAACCGACCTCTTTCCACAGGAAGGCGACGGCATCCAGACGCAGAATGCGAACGCCGTTGTCGATATGCAGGCGCATGATGCGCAGGAATTCCAGCAAGACATCCGGGTTGCGGAAGTCCAGATCGACCTGGTCATGGCTGAAGGTGCACCAGACATGCCGCGTGCCGTTCGCGGTTTCGACTTCGCGCAGCAGGGGGTGCGTGCGGGGGCGAACCACCTGCGACAGATCATCCTGAGGCGAGGCCTCGAAGAAGAACCTGTCATATGGTGCGCGACCCTGGAGATAGTCGTTGAACCAGGTGCCTTGACTCGAGACATGGTTCAGCACGAGATCCGACATCAGCTTGAACTCGCTGGCAATCCGGCTGATGTCGCTCCAGTCTCCCAGGGTCGGATTGACGGCGGTATAGTCGCTGACCGCGAAGCCGTCGTCCGAGGTGAAAGGAAAGAATGGCAGGATATGCACGCCGTTCAGCGTGCCACTGAGATTGCGGTGCAGGAAATCGCGCAGCAGGTCCAGGGGCTTGTGGACCCCGTCGACAAAGCTGTTGCCATAGGTGATGACCAAGGCGTCACGTTCTGACCAGAAGCTGTTGCCCGGTTTGCGCCCGCGGCGGCGGCGGTTGCGCTCATCGGGCCAGAAGGCGTCGATGATCTTGGAAGACAGGATCGCACCATCCACATCGGGATAGATCGCAGCTACCAGATCAGCCAGCTTGAGAGAAAACGCATCTGACATGCCGGGCTTATTCTGCGGCCTTTACCTTCGGTTCGGGTAACCCGCCAAAAGCACAGATATGCGAAATCACATGATCTATCCCGTGACCTTCCTTGAGGCGTGCGAACACGAAGGGACGGGTGCCGCGCATACGCTTTGCGTCGCGGTCCATCACCTCAAGCGAAGCTCCGACATAGGGGGCGAGATCGGTCTTGTTGATGATCAGCAGATCGGATTTTGTAATCGCCGGGCCGCCCTTGCGGGGGATTTCTTCGCCTGCGGCCACGTCGATGACATAAAGCGTCACATCCGCCAGTTCCGGGCTGAAGGTGGCCGACAGGTTATCGCCGCCGCTTTCGATCAGGATGATGTCGAGGTCGGGAAACCGATCCGAAAGCTCTTTGACAGCCGCGATGTTGATCGAGGCGTCTTCGCGGATTGCGGTATGCGGGCAGCCTCCGGTTTCCACACCCTTGATCCGGTCAAGCGGCAGTGCCTGCATGCGCATCAGCGCCTCGGCATCTTCCTGTGTGTAGATATCATTGGTGATAGCAGCGACCGAGAAATGGTCGCGCAACGCCCGGCACAAGCCAGCGGTAAGGGTCGTTTTGCCGGCACCCACAGGGCCGCCGATGCCTACGCGTAAAGGTCCGTTTGGGGACGCCATGTCAGAACTCTCCAAATACAAGAATGAGATACCCGATACCAAGCATCACGCAAAGTGGTCCGTAGACTCTGCGATCCATGGTCGCAAAGGGTTCTTCGGGGACCAAAGTGCGCCAGACGGGCAGATAGGTCGCGATACCGCGCGCGATGAACACTGCGGCGATCATCGGCATGAGGACAAAGCGGGCGGGAAAATCCGGGCGATGAGGCAGAACGGCACAAAAGAGCAGAGCCATGCCAACAACCGCGCAGGGCACAGGGCCGGGCATGTTGCGGATACCGGGCCTGCCAATCACGCTGCGCGCCAGCCCGGATTCATCACGGATCGGTACCCAAAAGCCAATCGCCCAAAACAGGTGAAGCAGCGCCAAGGCCCCCAGAATGCCAGAGATGACAAAGACAAGGGCCATCATGAGCGAAACAACCTGGAATACTGCGTCTCATGCTGCATCGAGGCAATATCGGCCGCGAAGGTGCTTGAGCCGATATCCTCGGGCGAAAGATGCAACGTCTCTTCGGAAATCTGCTGGCAGACGGGGGCCAGACGGGCCAGAACGCCTTGACCGTCTGTCTGCCCCAGCGGGATCAGGCGGATCGCCGCAGAGGTCAGGTTGGCCGCGAAGGCATGCAGATACGTGGCACAGGTCAGGCTGGCGTCGATCCCCTCGCGTCTTGCCGCAACCCCGACAGCCACCGGATAGGCAAGCGGGGCATCATCCGCGCCCCAGATGGCGGCTGTCGTGCGGGCAAAGGCCTCGCCTTGCAATTCGGTCTCGATCCGGCGCTCATGCGAGGCGCAAAGCGCGCGGGCGAGATCGTCAAGTTCACCCAGACGGGCCGGGCTCTGACTGCGATAGGCGCTGTGCAGCAGGATTGCATCGGATCGCCCGGTGCCATGGCGCAGGATGTCGTCAAGCCACTGGTGAAACGTGGTGCTGTCATGAACCTGACCGCAATCGACCATCCGCTCCAACCCATGCGAATAGGCGAAAGCCCCCACCGGATAACCCGGTGAGAGCCATTGCATCAGCGTCAGATGCGCCAGATCAATGGGCATGGGAATGCGTACGCCCGTGCCCGTATGCTCCGCCTTCAGGGGTGAAGGGTTCGGTGATCTCGCGGGTTGTCGCGCCCAGCAGCGACAGCATATCCGCCATCACGTGGTCCGGCTTGATCAGCAAGCGCGTTGCCTCGATCTGACAGGGGGTATGACGATTGCCGATATGCCAAGCCAGCCGTGTGAGGTCGTTTCCGGTAATCTCGATCAATGGCTCGGGGGCTGCGATAACAGCCACCTCTCCGCCATCTTCCAGCACCAGCACGCCGCCATGATCCAGTGAGGTGGTTTGAGGCAGATCGACCAGCAAATCGGCCCCATCGTTGGTGCTCAGCACCTTGCGGCGCAGAAACCGGTCCTCATAGCTCAGCGCGATCTCAGCAACCGGCGTTCCATGACCGTGGTCGTGATAGTGTCGGGCGATGCGTTGGGGGGTACTCATGCGCACACCCCCTGCGAGATCAGATGTAGAACAGGTCGCCGAACACGTGGCGCGTGATGTCTTCGCGTTTCAGGCCATGTTTGGCCAGTTCCGCATCGCTCATCGCGTTCAGTGCTTCGGCGCGGCGCACCCGGCTGTTGGCCTCTCCGATCATCACAAGGGCGTTGCCAATGGATGAAAAAAACTGTGAAACGCGTCCGCCAAGCGGTGCCTGCTGCAGTGATGTTGTCGTGTAAGCCATTGGAAACCTTCCAGATTGCGTTTAGGTTCCCTCCCTGTTTCTGGAAATAGGGCAGCGTTGCTGTCCTGAAAAGGCGCAATGCGGAATAGCTGCATCCCGCTGGATGCAAGGCTCGGGCGGTGGCTTGGGCTATTTCATCAGTTTGAAAAACACATGCTCTGCGATCATCGGGCGTCGCAGCCCCTTGGCCAAGAGGTCTTCGTCGCTCAGCGCAAAGAGCTTGAGATGCTCGGCGCGATAGGCCCGGCGCATCGCGGCGGGATTGCGGCCAAAGCCGATGCTGGCAAGATACCATTCGAAGTCGGATCTGTCGTGGGTTGAATACATGATGTACGGAATCCCCTGATTTGATTGCAGGCGGATTCCTCTCCTGACGCTCGATACCGTGTTCACAGACGGATTGACAGCGAGAAGCGGTGATGGATGCAACACTCGGGTCAGTCAGTGGCATTTGTTGTGTCATGCTCAATATACTCGTTCAAAACAGGAAGTAACGCTGCGCCATGGGCAGCACTTCGGCAGGCTGGCAGGTCAGCAACTCTCCATCCGCCCGCACTTCGTAGGTTTCCGGGTTCACTTCGACATGCGGCATTGCATTGTTCAGGATCAGATCCGCTTTGCCGATGTTGCGCGTGTTTTCCACCGCCAGCGTCTTTTTCGCCAATCCCAGCGACGCGCCGATCCCATCGGCCTGAGCCGCTTCTGAGACGAATGTCACGGCGGAATGCTCGACCGAGCGACCATAGGCCCCCCACATCAGTCGCGAATAGACAGGCTGTGGCGTCGGGATCGAGGCATTGGGGTCGCCCATCTGCGCGCAGACAATCGTGCCGCCCATCAGAACCATCTCGGGTTTCACGCCAAAGAATGCGGGGTTCCACATGACAAGATCCGCGCGCTTGCCTTCTTCGATCGAGCCGATGTGCTTGCTGACCCCATGCGCAATCGCTGGATTGATGGTGTATTTGGCGATGTAACGGCGCACACGCATGTTGTCGTTGTCGCCGGTTTCTTCGCTCAGTTTCCCGCGCTGTTTCTTCATCTTGTCGGCGGTTTGCCAGGTGCGAATGATGACCTCGCCAACCCGCCCCATGGCCTGGCTGTCCGAGGCGATGATCGAAAACGCGCCCATATCGTGCAGAATGTCTTCGGCAGCAATCGTCTCGCGGCGGATGCGGCTTTCGGCGAACGCCACGTCTTCGGGTATGGATTTGTCCAGGTGGTGGCAGACCATGAGCATGTCCAGATGCTCTTCGATGGTGTTCACGGTAAAGGGCCGCGTCGGATTGGTGGAGGAGGGCAGCACATGGCTCTCGCCGCAGATCTTGATGATATCCGGGGCATGGCCTCCGCCCGCGCCTTCGGTGTGAAAGGCATGGATCGTGCGGCCCTTCATCGCCGCCACGGTGTTTTCCACAAACCCGCTTTCATTCAGCGTGTCGGTGTGGATCATCACCTGCACATCCATTTGATCCGCGACATCCAGACAACAGTCTATGGCACCAGGGGTCGTGCCCCAGTCTTCGTGGAGTTTCAGCGCGCAGGCCCCGCCGCGCACCTGTTCCTCAAGTGCAGCAGGAAGCGAGGCATTCCCCTTGCCTGCAAAGGCAAGGTTCATCGGAAAGGCATCCGCTGCCTGCAACATGCGCCCGATATGCCAGGGGCCCGGTGTGCAGGTGGTGGCCAGTGTCCCATGTGCGGGGCCTGTGCCGCCGCCCAACATGGTGGTCAGTCCGGAATGCAGCGCGTCTTCGATCTGTTGTGGGCAGATGTAATGAATGTGGCTGTCAAAGCCACCCGCCGTCAGGATGCGCCCTTCGCCTGCGATGGCTTCGGTGCCGGGGCCGATGATGATGTTGACGCCCGGCTGTGTATCTGGATTGCCCGCTTTGCCGATCTTGTGAATGCGCCCGTCGCGCAGGCCGACATCCGCCTTGTAGATGCCCGAGTGATCCACGATCAATGCGTTGGTAATCACTGTATCCACGGCCCCTTCGGCCCGGGTCGCCTGAGACTGCCCCATCCCGTCACGGATCACCTTGCCTCCGCCGAACTTGACCTCTTCGCCATAAAGCGCGGCATTCGGACCGGTGCCACCACCCGATGCACGGCCCGCTCTTTCGGCAGTCAGGTCGCGCTCGACCTCGATGATGAGGTCGGTATCGGCAAGACGCAGGCGATCCCCGGTGGTGGGGCCGAACATCGCGGCATAGTCGGAACGGGTGATTTGGGTGGGCATGTGCGGTCTCCTAGACGTTCCACAAGGCGTGGGAGCGGTGCCGGTCGTTGAATGATTGGTCGCGAATGTGCGGCGCGACCCATGGGGTTTCGAATTCAGGCATTATATCTGCGCGGTCTGGTGGCATCGGCTACGTCCTGAAGACCTCATCCACATCGACCTGAAGGCCGGTCACGATGCCATTTGTCTGCATCGCCATCCCGATGACGCCCAGCAATTCGCCATGCTGCGCGGCTGTCATCCCCTTGGCTTTGGCTGCTGCCGTGTGGGAATGCACGCAATAGGAACACCCGTTCGCAGTCGAGACCGCCACATAGATCATCTCCTTGACCAGCGGATCCAGTTCTCCAGGTCCCATCACCACCTTGAGCCGCTCCCATGTGGCCTTCAGCAACGCGGGATCATGCGCCAATGCGCGCCAGAAGTTGTTCACGTAATCGGTGCCGCGCAGGGCGCGGATATCATTGAAGACGGCCAGAGCTTCAGGGCTGACCTCTTCGTCCGAAAGCAAGGACACTGTTCCCATCAGCTCATCCCCCCGATACAGGCCCGGTCCCCCGTGCCACCCGGACCGCCATGTACCGGAGGCCGGGCTGACAGATCATCAGCCACCCCCGCATTGATCCCAAAGTTATCGCACATTTCTCCGGCCCTCCCGGTTTGATGTGCCGCTCAAAGCGGCCCCATCACCTTCTGGTTGAACCCATAGATCTTTCTTGCCCCGGAGACGGGGATGAGGTTCACCTCGCGCCGCTGACCCGGCTCAAAGCGCACGGCGGTGCCTGCGGCAATGTCCAGCCGCATGCCGCGCGCGGCCTCGCGATCGAACTCCAGCGCCCCATTGGACTCGGCGAAATGATAGTGACTTCCGACCTGAACCGGACGGTCACCGGTATTGGCCACCATCAGCGTGATCGCCGTCCGGTCCCCGTTGAGCGACAGCATGCCTTCGGCCGCAAACAGCTCTCCGGGGATCATCTGGCGCGCACCTTGGCCGCAACCCGCCTGCGCCCACTCACAAGCATCATTGTCACTGCGGCACATCCACTCAAAACAAAGGCGAACATCTCGATGAACATCTCTCTCTCCTGCTTCTTTCTGGTCTCAAATACCCCGATCCTCACCGGATCGGATTGTGCACGGTCACCAGTTTCGTCCCATCCGGAAAGGTGGCCTCGACCTGTACGTCGTGGATCATCTCGGGCACGCCTTCCATGCATTGCTCGCGGGTGATGACTTCGGCACCGGCCTGCATCATCTCGGCGACCGAGCGGCCATCGCGCGCGCCTTCGACCACCGCGTCCGTGATCAGCGCGATGGCTTCGGGGTGGTTCAGCTTTACGCCGCGGGCAAGCCGTTTGCGGGCAATCTCGGCCGCAAGGGCGACCAGAAGTTTGTCTTTTTCGCGGGGTGTGAGGTTCATGTCAGATCATCCAGGGTCTGGGGAGTGGGTCGGTGCGGAACTGCGCGATCAACGGGATCAGAGCTTGGCGCAGAGTAAATCCATCCGGGGCAAGAATGCGAGCAAAGAGTACATCGGGTGCCGGCTGAGACATGCCTGCGGTCGCGGGCAGCAGAGCGCGCGCGGCGTCCAGATGGTCAGAGGCACCCGGTGCTGCGAAAATCAGACTGGCCATTGCTCCGGCCCCGCCGCCTGTTGCGAGTTGCGACAGATGGGCGTTGGCATCGCCCTGCAGCCGGGCACGGTCGGCAAAGATGATCCGGCCAGCACGGCGCAAAGTGATGCGGTCATCCAGATCAAGATCGCGCACCGTTTCACCCATGGCGACACGGCCAAAGATCAGGCTTTCGACCAGAAGGCAGGTGGCTTGCGCGCCAAGGGTCACGTCCAGACGGCGGGCAAGGGCGGCCCCGTCATAAAGGATCGTTTCCTGGGGCAGCCAGCATATACGCGCATTTTCGGTCACGTTCAGGCCCGTGCAGACGCGACCCTGCCCAAAGCTGGCACGATAGGCGCGTTCGGCGGCCTGCGTGGTGACCGTGAGGCGGGTGTTCGGCTCGGCACTCAGGCGCAGATCAAAGCGATCGCCGCCGGTTATGCCGCCTGCCGTGTTCAGCGTAACAGCGGTCAGAGCGGTGTCATCTGTGCGCGGAAACAACAGCTTGAGCGATCCCTGCTGATGCAGGCGGGATATCACGGTCTTGCCGTCCCGCGCCTTGACCAGGAGCCGCGCGGCACCCTGTGCGCGCGGTTGGGTCGTGGCGAGTGTAAGGGGGGTCAGGTCCTGAATCGTCGTCTCCACCAGTCGTTTGCGACGGTATGCCATCAGGCTAGCGCCTTTGACCGGTCTGTTTCCAGAGCCGGAATTGCTGCATTCATGCAGCAAGACAATATGCGCCGGTTTTTGCGACGGGGTGCTGAAAAAATAGGCACCATCCGAGGCGCTGCTGCGGATTGCGCGGAACGGTCCGGGTTCTTAAGGTTGGCGCGATCGAAAGGAGTGTCATGGCCGGGCAGACCGAAACAGTTCTGAATGCGCTTCTCGAAGGCATTGATCGCGGGCGTCTGAACCCGGGCGATGTGATCGAAGAAGCCCCTTTGATGCAGATACATGGGGTGTCGCGCACTCCGGTGCGCGAGGCGTTCATTCAGCTTGAATCCGCCGGGTTGATCCGGCGATTGCCGCGCAAGGGTGCGGTGCTGTTCAAGCCAAATCTCGAAGAGTTCCTGGCGATCCTCGAAGTGCATGCCAAGCTCGAAGGGCAGGCGGCGGGGCTTGCGGCCCGACGGCTGTCTTCACACAATGCCCGTGATCTGGAGGCTGCAGTGGTGGCCTGCGAGGACTATGCGGCGCGCCCGGGTCCGGGTGATCCGGCGCAGTATTATCAGTTGAACATGCGGTTTCACGAAGTCGTGGCGCTCAGTGCAGGCAATCCGGTCCTCGTGGATATGATCAAGACCAATGCGCGCAAGCTGATGGCCTATTACCGGGCGCGCTACCGCTATCCCGGTTCGATCGCCGACAGCGCGCTCGAGCATCGCGCCATCGCCACATTGATCACCGACCACAAGCGCGAAGAGGCAGAAGCCCTGATGCAGCGTCATGTGCAGTTTGATCAGGTCACGGTCATGGATCTGCTGGCCGCCGTCGGATAGGTCGCGGCATGTCGGGCCTTGCTGGCGAGCAGTCCCGAGCGCATGGCAAACGGGGTCAGGAGGCGGGCTGCGCCATCTCGAAAAAACGGGCGATCGATTCTGCGAATGCGTCGCTGTCAGCGGTTTGCGCCAATGAGGCGCGCGCGCGGCCTGTGACCTGCGGCCCCAGATACTCCGAAAGTTCTTCGGTCAACGCGGCGATAAAGCCCGGCGTCATTTCTGGGTGATGTTGGGACGTATAGACATGCGACCCCATGGCAAAGCCTGCGATGGGGCACCCCTCGGAACTGGTGACGGGGCTGGCTCCTTCCGGCAGTACGGTGACCTGCTCGACATGGCTGCCATAGAGCTTGAGATCTTCGGGCAGGGTATGCATCCAGGGTTTGCGCTGGATGAGGCGGTTTTGAATGAGCCCGTGCATGTACCCGCCCGGGTTTTTCTCGACGCGCCCCCCAAGGGCCATGGCGATGGCCTGATGGCCAAAGCAGGCCCCGAACAGCGGCAGTTTCCGCGCCACGATATCATCGATGAGCGTGAAAAGCCGGCCAATCCACGGCGCATCATCGTGAACAGAGGCCGGGCTGCCCGAGATCATCACGCCATCAAACCCATCAAGGGTTTCGGGAAACTGGCCGTCTTTGACTTCGAACACCGCAAAACTCCAGTCCGGGCGGACACGTGTCATCATGGTGGGGAATTTCTCGCCATCCTTGGGGTGGTTCTGCGCAAAGTCGCTGTCATCGGTGTTGGTCACCAGAATGGCAAGATGCATGGCGGCGGATCTCATTTTTGTTTACATATTTATAAGCCTCATTAATATACGAACGGTCAATGCCGGTGGAAAGGGCAAATCATGACGGTCTGGACGCCGGTAGACGACGGGTTTTCCGATCTGAGCAGTCACGACAGTTTCGTAGCAGGCGCCCCCCACAACACCTTTGCCCGCTTGCGCCGCGAGGATCCGCTGCATTGGACCGAATACGCGCAAGGTCAGGATTTCTGGTCCATCACCCGTCACGCCGACATTGAGGCGATGAACAAGCAGCCCGAGGTGTTTTCCTCGGCGCAAGGTATCCGCATGGAAGACCAGACCCATGAGGAATACCTTGCACGGCGGACCTTTCAGGAGACCGATCCGCCGGATCACACCCGGGTGCGTCGCAAGCTGACACGGGCCTTTGCCAAGCCGACGATTGCGGCATTCGAGCAGGACATACGCGATATCTGCAATGACATGCTGGACCCGGCTCTGGAACATGGCACATTCGATGCCACCAAGCTGATCGCGCGCGAGTTGCCGATGCGGATGCTGGGGCGGATCATCGGCACGCCGGAAGAAGACTTGCCCTGGCTGGTTGAAAAGGGCGATGCGCTGATTGCCAATACGGATCCTGATTTCACTGCCCATGTCCTGGACCGGATGGATACGGATGCGTTCCGAATGATGCCCTTCAACTCACCGGCCGGTGCCGAACTCTATCAATATGCGCGCGAGTTGATGGCCGGGAAGGCTGCACGCGGTGAAACGGATGGTGTGCTGCATCTGATCCTTGAGCCGGATGAGGATGGCCAGACCATTTCCGAGGACGAGTTTCGCAACTTCTTCTGCCTGCTGGTGGCCGCTGGCAATGACACGACCCGCTATTCCATCGCCGCCGGCATGCAGGCGATGTGCCATCAGCCGGAACTGCTGGGCCAGATGCAGGCTGGGGGCGATGTCTGGAAGACGGCCCCCGATGAGATCATCCGCTGGGCCACCCCGGCGACTTACTTTCGCCGCACGGCGACACGCGATGTCGAGATGCATGGCAAGACCATCCGGCAAGGCGACAAGGTGCTCTATTGGTTTGCCTCGGCCAATCGCGATGACGCGATGTTTGACGACCCGTTTCGCGTGAACCTGCATCGCAGCCCGAACCGCCATCTGAGTTTCGGACAAGGCGGACCGCATGTCTGTCTGGGGATGTGGCTGGCGCGTCTGGAGGTGCAGGTTCTGTTTGAAGAGCTTGCCAAGCGTCTGAAATCCATTGAACCTGCGGGTTCTCATCAATTCCTGCGATCCAATTTCGTGGGTGGGATCAAATCGCTGCCGGTCACTGTGCAGCGCGCCTGAAGGGAGAGTTCCTCATGAAAGATCGTCTGCGCGCATTGTTTTGCGACCATCTCAGCGTCATGCGGGGCAAATACCTGCCCCATCACAAGATCGGCGATGACAGTACCCGGTTTTGTCAGTCGGTGTTCGGTGTGCATTATGATCGCGATCTTCTGGATGCGCCGGGCTCCATGGTAACTGGTGGTTTGCCCGACATGGAACTGACGTGGTGCCATGACGATATCCGCCCCGGTTGGGAGCCGGGCACACAGGTGGTTTTGGGCGATCTGCATGACGAAGAAGGCGCGGCCCTGGCTCTGTGCCCGCGCGGAGCGTTGAAGCGTGCAGTCGCAGCCTGGCAGGCAAAGGGGCTGACGCCCAAGGTCGGGATCGAGTTGGAAGCCTTTGCCTTGCAAAAGGACGAGACCGGGCAGTTGCAGCCCTATCACGCCCCCGGTGGCGTGGTCTATGGCACCGGGCCGTTTGCCGATCCGCTGCGCTTCAATGACCGGATCTGGGAGGTCGCGGATCAGCTGGGGTTTCGTGTGGATATGATCACGGCCGAGTTCGACACGCCTCAGTTCGAGTACACTCTGACCTTTGATGATGCGCTCAAGGCGGTGGATGATATCGTGCTGTTCCGCCTCATGGCGCGCGAGGTCGCGCTGGAGCATGGGATCGTTCTGACATTCATGCCCAAACCCATTGCGCAGGCGGGCGGATCGGGGATGCATGTGAATTTCTCGTTCACGGATGCGACCGGGGGCAATGCATTGTCCACCGGACCCAAAGGCGGGCCCGAGCATATGAATGACCTGTCACGGGGCTGTGTGGCGGGGCTGTTGCATCACCACAAGGGGCTGGCCGGGCTGATCGCGCCCACGGCAACCTCCTATCAGCGCCTGCAGCCTGGATCCTTGTCCGGTTACTGGCAGAACTGGGGTGGGGATCATCGCAACGTGACCACGCGCGTCAGTGGGGAAGGCGGGGCAAAGGCCCGGCTTGAGCACCGCATGGCAGATGCTTCGGCCAATCCCTATACCGCGGTTGCAGCGGTTTTGCAGGCTGCATTGCTGGGGGTCGAGCGGGGATATGCCCTGCCCGCAATCGAGACGGGCGACGGGTTTGAGAACACCGATGCCGGCACGGGCACGGCGGATGATCTGGAAGGCGCTGTGGCCGATCTGTCAGCGGACAAGGTCCTGTCCGAGGCTGTCGGGGCAGAGCTGGTGGCCAATCATGTCTTCATGAAGCAGAACGAGGTTGGCAAAACCCGCGATCTGGAGGGCGATGCGTTGCGGGATTTCTACGCCTGGTTCGTCTGAGGCAAACGTGAAACTTGGCTGTGGCACCTGTTCTTCTTGACCAGATACTGCCTGATTAACTGTCTGTTTTTAATTGTGGAAATAGGTTGATGCAGGGCTGCCCGCGTTGCGCTGTCGCAGTTCTGCTGACTTGGGGCCAAAAAGGTCTAAGTCAGGGTCAGGTTTAAAGGTGACATCATAAGGCGGGCCAATGGACACGCTGCTTCTATCTCGTATTCAATTTGGCGCGAATATTTCGTTCCATATTCTCTTTCCGACAATCACCATCGCTTTGGGGTGGGTTCTTTTGTTCTTCAAGCTTCGGTTCAATGCAACCGGCGAGAAGAAATGGATGGATGCCTATGGCTTCTGGGTAAAAGTTTTCGCGCTGTCCTTCGCGATGGGCGTGGTCAGCGGCATTACCATGTCCTTCCAGTTCGGCACGAACTGGCCCGGTTTCATGGAAAGCGTCGGCAATATCGCGGGGCCGCTTCTGGCCTATGAGGTGATGACCGCGTTTTTCCTTGAGGCCGCGTTCCTTGGCATCATGCTGTTTGGAACATCGCGCGTGCCGGGCTGGCTGCACACAACGGCGACGTTCCTTGTGGCCTTCGGGACAACGCTGTCTGCCTTCTGGATTCTCGTGCTGAACAGCTGGATGCATACTCCGGCGGGCTTCGAGATGCGCGATGGCGTGGCCTTTGCCACGGACTGGTGGGCCATCGTCTTCAACCCGTCAATGCCTTATCGCCTGATGCATATGCTTTTGGCATCGGGCCTGACGGTCGCGTTTCTCATCGCCGGCCTGTCGGCCTTCCGCTGGCTGATCGGGGATCGCTCGGCATCTGTTCGGGCGGCGTTCAAGGTGGCGGTCGTGCTGGCTGCGGTTCTCATTCCGGTACAGATCCTTGTCGGCGACAAGCACGGTCTGAACACGCTCGAGCATCAGCCGGCAAAAGTGGCCGCGATGGAAGGGCATTGGGATGGTGACAAGTCTCCGGTGCCGCTGATCCTGTTCGCGCTGCCCAATGAAGAAACCCGTTCGAACGATTTCGAGATTGCCATTCCCTATGTCGGATCGCTGATCCTGACCCATTCGCTGGACGGAAAGATTCCCGGGCTGAATGATTTCGTCACCGAAACCGGTGAGGTCCTGCACCCCCCTGTGAACGCTGTGTTCTGGAGCTTCCGGGTCATGGTGGCCACCGGGTTGACCATGTTGCTGATGTCCTGGCTCTCGGTGTTTTTCATGCTGCGGCGCAAAGCCGGGATTTCGGCCCTGCCGCAACCGATGATCTATGGGTTCGTGGCGATGAGCTTTGCGGGGTGGCTGGCCACGCTGGCAGGCTGGTACACAACCGAGATCGGCCGCCAGCCATGGCTGGTGCATGGGGTTCTGACCACCAAACAGGCTGTCGCCGATGTGCCCGCACCCTTGGTCGGCTCTACGCTTGTGGCCTATCTGGTGGTCTATGCGCTGCTTCTGGCCGCCTATATCTATGTGCTGTTCTACCTGGCGCGCAAAGCCGCCCTGGGAGAGACCTTGCGCTCAACCACGCCGCAATCCGGCGAGGCGATCCCCCGCCAGCTTCCGGCGGAGTGAACGGATATGGAGCTTTTTGGAGACCCCAATGTCTGGTTGCCTCTGACCTTCGCGGGGCTGATGGGCCTGTCGATCCTGATCTATGTTGTTCTGGATGGGTTCGATCTGGGCGTGGGGGTTCTGTTTCCCTTTGCCGATGACGATGAAAAAGACATGATGGTCGCGTCGATCGGCCCCTTTTGGGATGCCAATGAAACCTGGCTGGTCCTTGCCGTGGGCATGCTGCTTGTGGCCTTTCCGTCCGCGCATGGAACGATCCTGACGGCGCTCTATCTGCCGGTCGCGGTGATGCTGATTGGCCTGATCCTTCGCGGGGTTGCCTTTGAGTTTCGTGTAAAGGCCCCGATACCGCACAAGAGACTTTGGAACGGCGCGTTCTTTGCTGGATCAATGATGACCTCGCTGTCACAGGGATACATGCTGGGGCTGTACATCATGGGCCTTGAACAAAACTGGGCCACATGGGTGTTTGGCGCGCTTACTGCGATCTTTCTGACCGTGGGGTATTCGTTCATCGGTGCGACCTGGCTGATCCTGAAGACCTCGGACGCGCTTCAGAAAAAAGCTGTTGCCTGGGCGCGTGGCGGCATTTGGGGGCTGATCCTGGGGCTGGCTGCGATCTCGATGGCCTCGCCCATGGTCAGCGAGCGGATCTGGGCCAAGTGGTTCTCGGTGCCCGAGATCTTCGCACTGGCCCCGCTGCCTCTGATGTCCGTTGCGCTGGTTGTGCTGCTGTGGATGGCACTCAAACGCCTGCCCACAAACGACGACAGCTGGGCATGGTTTCCCTTTGTCACGTCGATCGTCTTGTTCATGCTGTCTTTCTTCGGCCTGGCCTATTCGTTCTATCCCTATGTCGTGCCCGAACAATTGACGATCTATGAAGCTGCCAGTGCACCGGAAAGCCTGTTTATCATCCTCATCGGCACCTGTGTGGTGCTGCCGATGATCGGCGGATACACCGTGCTGTCCTACATGGTGTTTCGCGGCAAGGCGCGGGAACTGCGCTACGACTGATCCTTGACCCCACGGTTTATTGCAGAAATCGTGGGGACTGGCAGGTGGAATGCGCGCGCGATTGCGGTGGCAGAATCGCGTCGGGACATGCTAGGTTTAGCGTTATGGCCATCCCAGACCGCAATATCGGCGATTTTCGCCCTGTAATCCGTCAGTTGGACGAGGGCGCGATCAATCGTATCGCCGCCGGTGAAGTCGTCGAACGCCCTGCCTCTGCCGTCAAGGAACTGGTCGAGAATGCGATTGATGCAGGCTCCACGCGGATTTCCATAGATTATGCGGATGGCGGCAAGACCCTGATCCGCGTCACGGATGATGGCTGTGGGATTGCGCCTCCGGATCTGGAGCTGGCACTGGCGCGCCATGCGACATCCAAGATCGACGGCAGCGATCTTTTGAACATCCACACCTTCGGGTTTCGCGGAGAAGCCCTGGCCTCGCTGGCGGCTGTCGGTCGTCTGACGCTGACAAGCCGGGCCCCGGGCCATGAGGCGGCGATGCTGAAAGTCGCCGGCGGGCGGATGGATCCGGTGAAACCTGCCGCCCTGCGTGCAGGCACCGTCGTGGAACTGCGCGACCTGTTTTTCGCCACGCCGGCGCGGCTCAAGTTCCTGCGCTCGGACCGGGCCGAGACACAGGCGGTCACGGATGCGGTCAAACGGCTGGCCATGGCCGAGCCCGGGGTGTCCTTCACCCTGCGCGATGTCACGGGCGGAGGCGAAGGCCGCATAACCTTCCGCGCGGATGCAGAGCAGGGAGACTTGTTTGACGCATTGCGCGCGCGGCTGGGGCGCATTCTTGGCGCGGATTTCGTCGAGAATGCTTTGCCCGTTGATGCAACGCGGGACGGATTGCGTCTGATGGGCTACGCCGCGCTTCCGACATATTCGCGCGGCGCGGCGGTGGCGCAGTACCTCTTCGTCAATGGCCGGCCCGTGCGCGACAAGATGCTGGGCGGAGCATTGCGCGCAGCCTATATGGATTTTCTCAGCCGCGACCGCCATCCGGCGGCTGCACTGTTCTTTGACTGCGATCCCAACCTTGTCGATGTGAACGTCCATCCGGCCAAGACCGAAGTGCGGTTTCGCGATCCGGGCGTGGCGCGCGGCTTGATCATTTCCGCGCTGCGCCATGCCCTGGCCGAGGCCGGGCATCGTGCATCCTCGACCCTGGCAGGTGCCACCCTCGGGGCGATGCGGCCCGAACCCGCAGCCGCACCCGGCCGGGTCTATCAGATGGATCGTCCTTCGCGTGGTGCGCGTGTCGCGGCTTATCAGGGGCAGGCTCCCGAGGGGTTTGCAGAACTGTCCGAGGGCTATTCGGCGCGGGTGTTCGATGTACCATCACAAGAACAGACGGATGCATTGCCGCTGGGGACCGCGCGCGGACAGGTGCACGAGAACTACATCATCGCCCAGACCGCAACTGGCATGGTGATTGTTGATCAGCATGCGGCCCACGAGCGGCTGGTCTATGAAAAGCTCAAACAGCAGATGGCCCGGAACGGGGTTGCGTCCCAGGCTTTGCTGATCCCCGAGATCGTGGAACTGAGCGAGGGCGATTGCGCGCGGCTGCTCAGTGTCGCTGACGAGCTTGCAGGCTTTGGTCTGGGAATAGAACCCTTCGGAGGCGGAGCCATCGCAGTACGCGAAACCCCCGCAATTCTGGGAGATGTGGACGCCAGGGCGATGATCCTCGACATTCTGGACGAACTGGCGGATCAGGGCCAAAGCGCAAACCTGCAGGCCCGTATCGAGGCGATCCTCAGCCGGGTGGCCTGCCATGGCTCGATCCGCTCAGGCCGGCGGATGCGGGCCGAAGAGATGAACGCGCTGTTGCGCGAAATGGAAGCCACCCCGCATTCCGGACAATGCAACCATGGCCGGCCCACCTATGTGGAACTGAAGCTGAGCGATATAGAACGGTTGTTTGGACGCACATGATCCAGATTGGCGAAGAAACCTATGCGCTCGGCGATCCTTTGGTGATTGCAGCCCTTGTCGGAGCCGGGGTGGTTTTGCTGATCCTGCTGCTTCTGGTGCTGGCAGTGCGCGCCGCAGGCCGCTCTGCGCGGCTGGCCGAGCCTCTGGCGCAGCAGATGGGCATTCTGGGCGGCCATGTGCAGCAACTGGGTCTGGGGCAGGAGCAATTGCGCGGTGGCCTTCAGATGGTGTCCGACACTCAGGCCTATGCGCAGACACAGGTGATCCAGACCATGGAAGCCCGTCTGGGCGCGGTTCAGCAGCAACTGCAGGACCGTCTGGCCGATAACGCCATGCGCCAGAACAGGGCGCTGACCGAGATGCAGGAGCGGATGAAGGAAAGCCTGCACGGCTCGTCCAAACAGACCACCGCCTCGCTCAGCCAGCTGCAAGAGAGGCTGTCGGCCATCGACAAGGCCCAGGACAACATCACCAAACTCTCGGGCGATGTGCTGAGCCTGCAGGATATCCTGTCCAACAAGCAAACGCGCGGGGCATTCGGGGAAATTCAGCTGAACGATATCGTCTCCAAGGCGCTGCCATCGGATGCCTATACGTTTCAGGCCACGCTGACAAACGGGCGGCGGGCCGATTGTCTGATCCATCTGCCCAACCCGCCCGGGCCGATCGTGATCGATTCCAAATTCCCGCTCGAGGCCTATGAGGCGCTGCGCAGGGCGGGCAGTGAACCCGAGCTCAAACTGGCCGCCGGGCAGATGAAGACGGCGGTGCGCGCCCATATCAAGGCGATTTCCGAGAAATACATTCTGGATGGCGAAACCGCAGATGGTGCATTGATGTTCCTGCCATCCGAAGCGGTCTATGCCGAACTGCACGCCAATTTTCCCGAACTCGTGCGCGAGGGCTTTGCGGCGCGCGTCTGGATCGTCTCGCCCACCACCTGCATGGCGACCCTGAACACGATGCGCGCAATCCTCAAGGACGCGCGGATGCGCGAACAGACAGGCGCGATCCGAAAAACGCTGCGCCAGCTGCACCGCGACGTTGAGATCGTCGTAGAGCGCGTGTCGAAGCTCGACACCCATTTCCGTCAGGCGCGAGAAGACGTCGAAGGCATCGGTATCGCGGCAGAACGCGCAGGCAAACGCGCAGCCCGGCTCGACAATTTCGATTTCGAGGAACTCTCGCCGGAAGAACCCACCAACGTGGTGCCCTTGACCGACAAGGGCTGACGGTCCCACTCCTGCTTCTTTCTGGTCGCAAATACCCAAAAAGCAACATCGGTGCCGCGCGACGTGGGATGTCAGATCCTGATCAGCGAAACGCCCTGCCGATCCGCCAGGGATCAATGCCTATGGTTTGACGATCCTGTTGGACAAGGTGCCGATCTTCTCGATCGTCAGCTCGAAACGGTCTGCGTCCTGCAGCTGTTTGCCCAGTTCCAGCCCACAGCCTGTGCCCACCGTGCCCGAGCCGATCACCTCACCGGGATAGAGCGTTTCGCTGGCCGAGATATGTTCGATGATCCGGCCGAAATCATGGTGCATCTCACTGGAATTCCCGCCCCCCCAGCGCTCACCGTTTACCGTCAGTTCCATGGCAAGACTGGCCGGATGGGCGATCTCATCCGCCGTCGTGATCCAGGGGCCAAGGATGTTTCCAGTGTCGAAATCCTTGCCCTTGGCGGGGCCAAGCTGGCCAGGCATTTCGATCATCTGGGCATCGCGCGCCGAGACATCGTTGAGGATCGAATAGCCAAAGATATAGCCGGGCGCATCGGCCGCCGAGATATCCTTGCCCTTCTTTCCGATGATGATGGCCAGTTCCAGTTCCACATCCAGATGCGCAGCATAAGATGGCCAGATCACATCCGCGCCATGCCCGATAAAGGACATGCGGTTGCCCTTGTAGTAAATCGGCTGATCGTACCAGACGGGCGGGATCATAAAGGGACGGCCCGTCATCTTTTCCGCCCGCGCAAAGCTGTTCTTGAGATGTGTTTCAAACACCAGGCAATCGCGGTACTGCACCGGCAGGATTGGCGGGCAGAAGGTGATGTCTTCCTCCAGCAAGATCGCGGCATTTGTGGAATTGGCAATCAGGGATCCCGCCAGATCCAGGGCCGCATCGGAATTATAGATGACCGACAGCATATCGACGAAAAGCGCGGCATTCTCGTTGGCATGTTCGGCCGCGAGATGCAGATCCAGCATCTTTCCTTCGCCCAGATCGGCGACAACGCGGTCGCGGGTGTCGTAACGGACGGTTCCAAGTCTCATGTGATCTACTCCTCGAGTATCGCGACGGCGCGGGTAAATCCGGCCGAGGCAGCTTTGATCTTGAACGGAAAGGCCGAGACCGTGAAACCGGTGTCGGGCAACTGGTCAAGATTGGTCATCTTCTCGATCTGGCAATATCCCTGATCCATCCCCGCGCGGTGGCCTTCCCAGATGATCGATGCATCTCCTGTTCTGGCGTATTCCCTTGCGGTATGGGCAAAAGGCGCGTCCCAGCTCCAGGCATCGGTTCCGACCATGCGCACGCCTTTGGATGTCAGGAAATTCGTCGCCTCCCGCCCAAAGCCACAGCCTTTCAGCAGATAGTCCTCCTGCCCATAATGCGAACCTGCGGCCGTGTTCACAAGCACGATGTCGAGCGGCTGAAGATCATGGCCTATCCGGGCAAGTTCCGCCTCGATCTCTGCGGCGTTGACCACATGCCCATCGGGTTTGTCACGAAAGTCGAACTTCACACCCGCGCCAAAGCACCACTCCAGCGGCACCTCGTCGATGGTCATTGCACGCGCGCCTTTGTTCATGGTCGAGTGATAGTGATAGGGCGCATCCACATGGGTGCCATTGTGGGTCGCGATCTGCAGGCGCTCGATCGCCCAGCCTTCGCCCCCGGGCAGGTCTTCTTTGCGCAGGCCCGGAAAGAACATCATGACCTGTTCTGCGGTTTGCTGGTGATCCAGGTATTCGATCTGGGGCAGCATCATCGGCGGATCGGATGCGATGCCGGTCTCCAGGGGAACAGAAAGGTCGATGTATCGGCGCGGCATGAGGGCTCCTTTCAGGACTGGGGAATGAGGCCGGTGGCAATGACCGGGAAGGCCAGAACAAGGCTCAGCACGATCAGCATGATCCCGGCAAAGGGGGCTGCGCCTCGAAAGATATCCGCCAGCGTGATGTCGGGATCATCCAGCGTGGCCTTGATCACATAGACCGATATCCCGAACGGAGGCGTCAGCAGGCCGATTTCGACGGCCAGCACCGTGACGATGCCGAACCAGATCAGATCGACGCCCATGGGAATGACCACAGGCAGCATCAGCGGCACAAGGATCAGCATGATGGAGGACGAATCCAGGATCATCCCCATGGCGATCACGATGGCGCAGTAGATCAGGATCACGCCCCAATAGCCAAGATCCGCATCCGACGCGAGCGACCCGAGGCCTGCGGGCACGCCCGACAGCGCCAGCATCCGGGAATACATCTGCGCGGCGATGATCAGAAAGCACACCGTCGCGGTGACAAGCCCGGTTTCCACCAATACCGTCCAGAGGGATTTCAGGGTCAGCCGGCGCATCGCAAACCCCAAGACCAGGGCCCCGATTGCGCCCATGGCCCCGGCTTCGACCGGTGTGAAGACACCGGTATAGATGCCGCCCAGAACCAGCAGGATCAGGATCAGGATCGGCAGGGATTTGCGCAGCAGTTCCGTGCCCCGGATCGCTGTTATCCTGGATTCATCGGGATTGCCGACAAAGCCGGGGGTGAACACCGCCATGGCCACGATGCCAAGGGCGAAGAAGACCGCAAGAAGCAGGCCCGGGCCGATACCTGCGATGAAGAGGTCTCCGATGCTTTGTTCGGCCAGGATACCAAAGAGGATCAGCAGCAGGGAGGGGGGGATCATCATGCCCAGCACCGAAGAGCCCGCGACCACGCCCACCGCAAAGCGCGGATTATAGCCATGGCGGATCATCTGCGGCACGGCGATCTTGGTGAACACCGCCGCCGAAGCGATCGAGATCCCGGTGATGGCGGCGAAGATCGCGTTCGCACCGACCGTGCCGACTCCCAGACCCCCCTTGAGCCTGCGGAACGCGCTATTGGCCACGTCAAACGCATCGCGCCCGAAACCGGCCTCTGAGACCACAAAGCCCATCAGCACGAAAAGCGGTACAACGCCGAAGAAATAGCTGGAAATGGCATCATTGGCGGCCAGTGCCAAAAGCTTGGAAGCCAGCACTGGAGAGCCCTTGATCGCCCAGACCCCGACAAACGAGCAGACCATGAGTGCGATCGGCACGAACATGCCCGCCATGACGGCCAGACCCATGGCAACAAGGGACAAAAGGCCGATGTCGAAGGGCGTCATGCGACGCTCCGCGCGGGTGGTTGGTGTCGGCCTGGGGTATTTGGAACCAGAAAGAAGCAGGAGGAGGACGTCATCTGTAGCGCCTCCATACACGGGCAGCGAATTGCAGGATCAGGGCCGTGCCTCCGATGATCAGGATCAGCTTGACGGGCCAGACCGGTGCCGTGAAATCGCCCAATGCGCCGATGAACTCGCCGCGTTCCCAGGCCCGTGTGAAGATCGGCCAGGTCGTCCAGACAATGACCCAGATCACCGCGATTGCGATCAGGTCAAAGAGTGTCGCAAGCGCATGTCCAACCATCGGATGGGCGCGCGTCAGCCAGCCAAGAAAGGCATCGGACTGTGTCATGCGACCCTGTCGAAGCGCGGCCGGGATTTGCAGGAAAACGATGGCGACGATCGACAGCGTGACCAGTTCCGGCACACCGCTGACCGGATTGCCAAAGAGGTTTCGTCCCGCCACGTCGATACCAACCAGCACCATCAACAGCAGGATCAGTGTCGACCCGGCCACGTTCAGCCCCTGCGTGACCCCATCAAGGATACGCAGCGCAAGGGGCTCGCGCTGCGTATGTTGGCTCTCGGACATCTGCCCTTACTCGGTGTCCCAGTTGCGCAGGGGCGTGGCCCCGGCGGCGCGCATCGCATTCATGTAGCTTGAGAGCACTTCGGAGGCGGGCTGGCCCTGGGCGTCAAGCTGATCGGCCCAGACGCGCGCGGCGTTGTCCATCCCTGCGGCCCAGGCTTCGCGCATGCCCTCGGGGGCGTCGATGATCGTGGCTCCGGCGTCGCCCATGGCAGCGAGGGCGGTCGTCACCGCGCTTTGCAGCTGGTCGACATACCAGACCTGTGCCGCATCGGCTGCGGTCTTCAGCGCTACCTTGGCGTTCTCGGGCAGGGCGTCATACCAATCGGCATTCGCGCAAAGCGATCCGGAGTATTGTGCGCCCATGCCGGTCTTGGTGATATAGGGCGCGACCTCGAACAGCTTGCCGGGCAGGGCGGCGGACGCAAAGACGATCACCCCATCATAGACGCCTGTTTTCAGTTCATTGTAATAGGTGGTCAGGTTGCCCGATACGCCCACGGCTCCGGTGCCCGACAGCCAGTTTATCGCGGCACCTGGAGCGGCGATCTTGCGGCCGTCAAGATCGGCCAGCGAGTTTACCGGAAAGTTGGTCATCAGAAGATAGTCGTCAATAACGATCGGCGCGCCAAGATAGACCACGCCGTTTTCTCCATATGCCTGGGTCATCGCCGGCAGGTTTGCATGCATGTCGTTGAGGATCGTTGACACCTTGGCGATGTCCGATGTCGTGAAGGGCGTGTAATAGGTGACGTTCTGTACCGCCAGTTTGGCGGGATCGAACAGCGACGAGCAGGTGCCTATTTCGGCCAGCCCGGCCTCGACGGCTTCGAGTTCCTCACCGACCTTGGCGAGAGAGCCGCCATATTGCTCGGAGAAGGTGATGGAATGGCCTGCTGCCTCCATTTCCGATGTCGCGGTGGGGATGAAGACGTCCGAGATCATCTTTACCCAGCGGAACACAGGCGGGTGGCCTGCAACGATGGTGGCAGAGAAACTTTCGGCACTGGCTGCCATGGGCATGGCGGCCAATACGCCTGCGACGGCGAGGTGTTTCAGGTTCATGTGTCTTTTCCTCCCAAAAAAGATGAAAACCCGGCAAGCCGGGGATTACGGGGACTTTGGATGTTCCGAAGTCAGCGCGCGGATGCCGCCTTCGACATATGTCACCAGAGTGGTGAGTACGTCCCGGCGGCTGGTGTCTGCGCGATCCAAGCCGCCCAGGCGTTCCGAGCGTCCCGAATTGGAGACAGCTGCCACGAGTGTGCCAATGGCAAGATTGTATCCCCAACTGATGTCGGCTTGCGTGGCTCCGGGCAAGGCGCGGCGCAGGGCGTCGATGAACCGTGCGGCTGTGGCGTCATAGTGTAGGCGCACAAGCTCGGCGTCACGCGCATCGCCCACCGTCAGCCCGGCAAGGATGCGCGCATAGGCGCGCCCGCCGCCTTTGGGTCCAAGGGGGGGTTCCATTAGGGCGCGCAAGATCTGCTGCACCGCGTCAGGTGCACTTGGATCCACGCGCTCAAGGCGGTCCAGCCGATCTGCATTGATGATGCCTGAGCGGCGTTCGATGACGGCGGCGTAGAGCCCCTCTTTGTTGGTGAAATGATAATGAAGAAGGCCCTGGGCGACCTCTGCACGCAGTGCAATTGCTTTCATGCCGGCACCGGAAAACCCGTCATCTGCAAACACGATTTCGGCGGCATCCAGAATGCGGTCGCGTGCCGAGATCGGCGAATCCTGATGTTTTGGCTCTCCCATGGTGGCAACTCTGGAGTTTGACTGAACGATCAGTCAAGAAGTTTTGATGCTGTGGATCTCGACTGCGGCGAATGGATTGCGAAAAACTGCTTGCACGCGGGCCTGCACTGGCCTTTGGTCCGGAGCGAGCGGTCTTTTGGCGGGTTGCGCAGGGTCTTTGCACCGCCCCGTGAAACCGGTCCCGCGCCCCAAGTGACGCAAGGTTCTGCCTGCGCAACCCCGCAGAGGATTTGCGCGGCTTTCGTCAGACTGGGTATGAACGACGGACGGAGCCGGGCTTGGGCGCGGAGGGAACAAAAAGGGAGAGTGGGTCATGAGCGAGGCCATTCACTATGAATTGCTGGGCGACATCGCGGTGCTGGCGGCGAATAATCCGCCGGTGAACGCGTTGGGCCAGGCTGTCCGTCAGGGCCTGATCGACGGGATCGCACGGGCCGAGGGCGACGGTGCCAAAGCGGTGCTGATCTATGGCGAAGGCTCGACCTATTTTGCCGGTGCGGACATCAAGGAATTCGGCAAGACGCCGCTGGAACCGTGGTTGCCGGATGTGTGCACACGGATCGAAGCCTCGCCGCTGATCGTTGTTTCGGCGCTGCATGGAACCGCTTTGGGGGGCGGGCTCGAGATTGCGCTGGGGTCGCATTACCGCATCGCCGTGCCATCCGCGCGCATCGGCCTTCCCGAAGTGCTGATCGGCGTCATGCCGGGTGCTGGCGGCACCCAGCGCTTGCCGCGCCTGATCGGTGTCGAGAAATCCATCGAGGTGATCACCTCGGGCCGTCAGATCGCAGCCAAGGAGGCGGCCGAGTTGGGAATCCTCGATCGGGTTCAGGAAGGGACACCCCGCGAGATCGGTCTGGCCTATGCGCGTGAGTTGATTGATGCCGGTGCCCCGCGCCGCGCGATCAGCGAGATGCCCAATCCCGAAGGCGCGGATTTCGACGCCATTTATGAGGCCGTACTCAAGAAATCGCGCGGTCAGCTGTCGCCGGCGGTTGCGGTGCGCGGAGTTCAGGCGGCGGTCGAACTGCCGTTTGCTGCAGGTATGAAGCGCGAGCGCGAACTGTTCTTCGAGCTGATGAATACAGATCAGCGTCAGGGTCTGATCCATGCGTTCTTCAGCGAACGCGCGGTCAGCAAACTGCCCGAGCTGAAAGGTATCGAGCCGCGTGACATCAAGGACATTGGCGTGATCGGCGGCGGTACGATGGGGGCCGGGATCGCGACGGCCGCATTGCTGAGCGGGCTGACAGTGACCATGCTGGAAATGACCCAAGACGCCGCCGAGGCAGCCAAGGGCCGGATCGCGGGAAATCTGCAAGGCGCTCTCAAACGCGGCAAGATCAATGAGGATCAGTTCACCCATCTGACCGAAACCGCTCTGACGCTGGCCACGGGTTACGATGCGCTGAGCGGCGCGGATCTGGTGATCGAGGCCGTGTTCGAAGACATGGATGTCAAGAAAGAGGTCTTTGGCAAGCTGGACGCGGTGTGCAAAGCCGGTGCGGTGCTGGCGACCAACACCTCCTATCTGGATGTCAATGAAATCGCCGCCGCGACCAGTCGCCCGGCAGATGTCATCGGCCTGCATTTCTTCTCGCCTGCACATGTGATGAAACTGCTCGAGATCGTGGTTGCGGATAAAACCGCGCCCGATGTCGTCGCGACCGGCTTTGCGCTGGGCAAACGGCTTGGCAAGATCTCGGTGCGCGCGGGTGTGTGCGATGGCTTTATCGGCAATCGCATTCTGGCGGTCTATCGCACCGCAGCGGATCACATGATCCTTGATGGAGCGACCCCGTTTCAGATCGATGACGCCCTGGAGGCGTTCGGCTTTGCGATGGGGCCCTATGCCGTTGGCGATCTGGCCGGCCTTGATATCGGCTATGCCGTGCGCAAACGCAGACGGGCCGAAGGGCTGGATCCGCGTGCGCGCGATGCCTCTTTCGCGGACAAGATCTGTGAGGGCGGAAATTTCGGCCAAAAGACCGGCAAGGGATTCTATATCTATGAAAAAGGCGCACGGACCCGTACGCCCAACCCGGACGTGATGGAATTCATTCAGGCCGAGCGCGCACAGAAGGGCATCACGCCGAAGGCGTTCTCGGATGATGAGATCGTGCGCCGGTACATGGCCGCGATGGTCAACGAAGCCGCCAAGGTCGTGGGCGAAGGCATCGCGCGGCGTCCTCTGGATGTGGATATGGCGCTTCTCTTTGGCTATGGTTTTCCGCGCTATCACGGCGGGCCGCTCAAATGGGCCGATATTCAGGGCCTTCCCGGATTGCTTGCCGATATCAAACGCTACGCCCAAGAGGATGACTTCTTCTGGCACCCCGCGCCTTTGCTCGAACAGCTTGTTGCCGAAGGCAAAAGCTTCGATGACCTGAACAAGGAAGGATAAATTCATGAGAGAAGCCGTAATCGTCTCTACCGCCCGCACGGGTCTTGCGAAATCGTTCCGGGGGTCGCTGAACATGACCCATGGGGCGACACTGGGTGGTCATGCGGTGCAATCTGCCGTGGAACGCTCGGGCATACCGCTGGATCAATTCGAGGATTGTGTCATCGGCTGCGGCTTTCCCGAGGGGGTTACCGGTCAGAACATCGCGCGTCAGATTGCCATCCGCGCGGGAATGCCCGTCACAACGTCGGGCATGACGGTAAATCGATATTGCTCGTCCGGTCTGCAGACGATCGCACTGGCCGCAAATGCCATCACCCAAGAGGGCGCGGGGCCAATGATTGCGGGCGGTGTGGAAAGCATCTCGATGGTTCAGGCCGATGTGTCCTCCAGCCCCGAGCCATGGATCAAGGAGCACAAACCCGCGATCTACATGAGCATGATCGAGACCGCCGACATCGTGGCAGAACGCTATGGTGTGAGCCGCGAGTATCAGGATGAATATGGCCTGCGCAGCCAGCAGTTGATCGCAGCCGCACAGGCCAGCGGAAAATTCGCGGATGAAATCGTGCCGATGCAGACAACCATGGCCGTCAAGGACAAGGAAACCGGTGAGGTTTCCATGCAGGACGTCATTCTGGATCGCGATGAATGCAACCGCCCGGGCACGACCCTGGAAGGGCTCGCCAGCCTCAAGCCCGTACGCGAAGGCGGCTATGTGACTGCGGGCAACGCCTCGCAATTGTCCGATGGCGCAGCCGCGGTGACCTTGATCGACAGCGTGGCGGCTGAAAAGGCAGGGCTCGAGCCGCTGGGCGCGTTCAAGGGCTTTGCAGTCGCGGGCTGTGAGCCCGATGAGATGGGCATAGGTCCGGTCTTTGCCGTGCCGCGCCTGCTGGAACGTCACGGGCTGAAAATTGACGACATTGATCTTTGGGAGCTGAACGAGGCCTTTGCCTCGCAGGCGCTGTATTCCCGCGACCGGCTGGGAATTGACCCGGACAAGTACAACGTCAACGGCGGCTCCATCGCCATCGGCCATCCCTTCGGCATGACGGGCGCGCGCATGACCGGGCACCTGATGCTGGAAGGCAAGCGGCGCGGCGCGAAATGGGGCGTTGTCACCATGTGTATCGGTGGTGGCATGGGTGCCGCCGGTCTCTTTGAAATCTACAGTTAAGGAGACATCTGATGGACCTCAGTTATTCCCCCGAGGAACAGGCCTTCCGCGCCGAGGTGCGCGACTTTCTCGAGGCCAGCGTCAGCCCGGAACTCGCCGAAAAAGTCCGCAAAGGTCACGATGGCCTGACCAAGGAGGACATGGAGCAGTGGCATGCAACGCTGAATGCGCGGGGATGGCTGGCGCAGAACTGGCCTGTGGAGTTTGGTGGTGCCGCGTGGAATGCGGTGCAGCGCCATATCTTCGAGGAAGAGGCCGCCCGCGCCGATGCACCCCGCATCGTGCCGTTCGGCCTGTCGATGCTGGCCCCGGTGCTGATGAAGTTCGGCTCCAGGGAACAACAGGATCACTTCCTGCCGCGTATTCTGGATGGCTCTGACTGGTGGTGCCAGGGATACTCCGAACCCGGCGCGGGATCGGATCTTGCCTCTCTGAAAACCAGGGCGGTGCGACAAGGCGACCATTACATAGTCAACGGGCAAAAGACCTGGACGACATTGGGCCAACACGCGAACTGGATCTTCTGCCTGGTGCGCACGGATCCCGAGGCGAAGCAGCAGGAAGGCATCTCGTTCTTGCTGATCGACATGAATACCCCCGGTATCGAAGTGCGCCCCATTATCCTTCTGGACGGTTCACCCGAGGTGAACGAAGTCTGGTTCACCGATGTCAAAGTGCCGGTTGAAAACCTTGTGGGTGAAGAGAACAAGGGCTGGACCTATGCCAAGTATCTGCTGACCCACGAGCGTACCAACATTGCCGGTGTGGGCTTTTCCCAAGCCGGTCTGGAAAGCGTCAAACGCATCGCCAAGGCCGAGCGCGCCCATGGCAAGCCACTGATTCAGAACCCGCTGTTCGCGGCACGCATTGCGCAGGTGGAAATTGACCTGATGGCGCTGTCCACCTCGAACCTGCGGATCGTCTCGAAGGCCGCCGCCGGAGAAGCACCGGGGATCGAAGCCTCGATGCTCAAGGTCAAGGGCACGGTGATCCGTCAGGAACTGAACGATCTGGCTCGCCGCGCGGTCGGACCATATGCGATGCCGTTTCCGTCGGAGTCTCTGGATGGGGACAACAACCCCATCGGGCCGGACTATGCAGGCCCTCTTGCGGCGCAGTATTTCAACTATCGCAAGTTGTCGATCTTTGGCGGCTCCAACGAGGTGCAGAAGAACATCATCGCCAAGACCATGATGGGGGGTGGACGATGAATTTCGATCTGACCGAAGAACGCCAGATGTTGCAGGACACCCTGCGGCGCTATCTGCGCGACAGGTATGACACTGCAACGCGCAATGCGATCATTTCCAGCGACGCGGGCATGAGCGCCGAGATATGGGCCGAGCTGGCCGAACTTGGCGTCATCGGAGCGTTGTTTACCGAAGATCAGGGTGGCTTTGGCGGCGCGGGCTTTGACATCGCGGTGGTGTTCGAGGAACTGGGGCGCGCCGGTGTGGTCGAACCCTTCATGGACACCGCCATTCTGGGTGGCCGCCTGATAGCGGCCGTTGGGACGGAAGCCCAGAAAGAGCTGATTGACGAGGTCATCTCGGGAGCGGCCCATCTGGCGCTCGCCCATGGCGAACCGGTCAGCCGATATGATCTGAGCCATGTGGAAACCACCGTCGTTGCCGAGGGCGGGGACATCGTTCTGAACGGACGAAAGGCCGTTGTGATCAATGCCGAAGCCGCAGGCCATCTGATCGTCTCGGCCCGCGAAAGCGGAGCCGCGGATGATACCGACGGGATCTCTCTGGTGCTGGTGCCGGTTCAGACGCCCGGTGTGACGATGCGTGGCTATCCGATGCTGGCCGGTGGCCACGCGGCCGAAGTCACACTGGATGGTGTCCGCCTGCCTGCCTCTGCCCGGCTGGGTGCGGCGGGCAAAGGCTGGGTGCCGCTGAGCGATACGCTGGCTCTGGCGCATGTGGCGCTGGCTTCCGAAGCCCTTGGCGCGATGGTCACCGCCACGGCGCTGACCAATGAATATCTTGCCACGCGCAAACAGTTCGGTCGCCCGATCGGCACCTTTCAGGCATTGCAGCACCGCATGGCGGATATGTTGATCGAGCTCGAACAAGCCCGTTCCGCCGTGATCAACGCGGCTGGAAATCTGGATGGCGATACCCGCATCCGTGATCTCAACATCGCGGGGGCGCGCAATCTGGTGTCTCGCACCGGGCGTCTGGTGGCCGAGGAATCGATCCAGTTGCATGGCGGCATTGCCATGACGCAGGAATATGAACTGGCCCATATCGCCAAGCGCATCGTCATGACCGACCACCGCTTTGGCGATGCCGATTACCATCTGGAGCGTTTCATTGAACTCAGCGCCGCGTGACAGCGCCGCTCCGGGGAGCGGAGCGCAGGACCTCATCGGCTATGACATTGATCTGAGCGCCGAAGACGGCTCGACCCGCGTGACCCTGACGGTGATCGAACAGCACCTGAACCGCAACCGGTCGCTGCACGGCGGGATCGTGGCGATGATACTGGATGCCGCAGCGGGGTTTGCCGTCTCCCGATACCTTGCACCGGATGGTGACGCGCTTCTGGTGACGGTGACCCTGAACATCCAGTATCTGGCCCCGGGTCTGGAAAACGCGACGGTCACGGCTGTGGGCCGTCGAGTCGGCGGCGGGCGCAAGATCCATTATGCCGACGCCGAATTGCGAGATGAAAGCGGCACCGTGCTGGCCCGTGCCAGCGGTGTGTTCAAACCAGTCGGGAGGCCGCAATGACCCTTGCACGCGTGGACGACAAAACCGATCGTCTGGTGGTCGTGAACATGAATGTGCATCGGCGCGGTGCCCTCTCGCCGGATCTTTATGCGGCGATCCGCGCCGCTCTGGAAACCGCGCAGCAAGAGCGTATCCGCGCGGTGATCCTGACGGCTGAAGGCGGGTTCTTCTGCGCTGGTGGTGATCTGAATGTGCTGATCGCGCGGCGTGAGTTGAGCGAGGCGGAACGCCGCGAAAAGGTCGATGAACTGCATGATCTGGTGCGCCTGATCCGCAGCTCTCCCGTGCCGGTGATCGCAGCCGTCGAGGGCGGGGCCGCCGGGGCCGGAGCCTCGCTGGCGCTGGCCTGCGATCTGATCGTGGCGGCTGAGGGCGCGAAATTCACCGCTGCCTATGTCAAGGCCGGGCTTGTGCCGGACGCCGGGCTTACCTCTGCGCTCTCGCGTCTCGTGCCACGCGCACTGGCGATGGAAATGTGCCTGCTGGCCCGCCCGGTTTCTGCCGAACGGATGTTGGCGCTGGGCGCGGTGAATGCGGTTGTCCCGGCAGGAGAGGTCGACGCGACGGCGCATGGGCTGGCGGATGCGCTGGCCAGAGGGCCGCGCGCAGCCCAGGGAATGATCAGGCGGCTGGTGTGCGAAGCCTATGAGACCAGCGAGGCGCAACAGCTGGATTCCGAACGTGACGGCATGGCCGCCGCTGCCGGAGGCCCCGAAGCCGCCGAAGGCATCGCCGCCTTTCTTGAAAAACGCCCCCCCAGGTTCTGAGACATGACATATCGCTGGAACACCGCACTGACCCGCAAGCTTGGCATTCGCCTGCCGGTTCTGGCGGGCGGACTGCAGTGGCTGGCTGACGCCGACTATGTCACCGCAGCGGCCAGATCCGGGATTATGGGGTTCATCACCGCCGCCAGTTTCCCTGAACCCGACGACCTGCGCGCCCAGATCCGCACGGCGCGCGCTGCCTGCGGTGACCTGCCTTTTGGCGTGAATGTCTCGATGCTGCCCAAGCTGGTGCCGGGCGAGAAAACCGAAGGTATCTTTCGCCTGATCGCCGAGGAGGGGGTCAGTGTGATCGAAACCTCTGGCCGCAATCCCGAACCCTATATCCCGCTGCTCAAGGATCTTGGCCTGACCTTGATCCACAAGGTGCCGGCCGTCCGCTATGCGATCAAGGCCCAAAGCGTGGGCGTGGATATGGTCGCCATCGTCGGCGCGGAATGCGGCGGGCATCCCGGCATGGATATGATCGGCTCTTTCGTGAACGCCGCCATGGCGGGGCGCGATCTCGACATTCCGTTCCTCATCGGCGGCGGCGTGGGCCATGGCTCGCAACTGGTGGCAGCTCTGGCGATGGGCGCGTCAGGCGTGGTGATGGGCACCCGGCTTCTGGTGAGTGAGGAACTCAACGCGCATCAGGGATATAAACAGGCCCTGGTCGATGCGACCGAGCGTGACACCGCGCTGACCATGTCATCGGTGCGCAACACCATCCGCACCCTGGCCAATGAGACCACGCAAGAGGTCGCCCGCATGGAACAGGACAATCCGAATGTCACCATTCAGGATCTCCTCCCACTGGTGTCGGGCCAGATCGGGCGCAAGGCCTATCAGACCGGCGATGTCTCACGCGGGATGCTGTCGGCGGGTCATGCGCTGGGGCTGACGGACCGGGTCGAACCCATGGCGGATATCATTGCCCGGATCGAGACCGAAGCCCTGCAGGCCATTGGCCGGCTTGAGGGCGTCGTAACGCAGGAGATCGCGGGATGAGCCTCTGGCATGATCTGCCCAGGGCGCAAAGCCGGACACGGCCAGAGGCCCCGGCGCTGAGCGATACGATCGGAGCCAACTGGACATGGGCTGATCTGGACGCTGCAATCACGGATGTCGAGACACAGCTGCAGGGCGCGGGCGTGCAGCCCGGCGACCGGGTCTTGCTGCTGGCCGAAAACTGCGCCTGCGCCGTTGCCGTTCTGTTTGCCGCTTCACGGCTTGGCGCGGCGGTGATCCCGTTCAATGCGCGCCAGACCGCCGCCGAGATCGACCGGGTGATCGGCCATGCCACGCCCGCGGCCATCGTCATCATTTCGGCGGTTTCACCCGAAGCTGCCGCGCATGCGTCGCGCCTGAAGGCGGTTGCGATCCATGGCCGGTTCGGTGCGCTGGATCTGGTGGTGCGCGACAGCGATCCCGAAGGCGAGGGCGATATCGCGGTGGTTCTTTACACCACCGGTACGACGGGCGATCCCAAAGGTGTCATGCTGAGCCATGAAAACCTGATCTTTGGCGGGTCGGCCTCGGCCAGGCTGCGCCAGATGTCCGAGGCGGACGTGATCTATGGCGTGCTGCCGCTTACCCATGTCTTCGGCCTTGCCTCGGTGGTGACCGCTGCTGCTGTCACCGGGGCGGCGATCCGCTTCGAGCCGCGGTTCTCGGCCGCCCGCCTCTATGAGGCGCTTGTCGGTGGCATAACGCTTCTTTCGGCGGTGCCGCAGATGCATGCATTGCTGATGCAATACACCCGCGATCAGGGCTATGACCGGCTCCCCAGCCAGACGTTGCGCTATGTCTCATCCGGTGCCGCCCCGCTGGATCCGGCGTGGAAACGACAGGCCGAGGCCTTTTACGGCGTTGCCCTGCAAAACGGGTATGGGATGACCGAAACAACCGCCGGCGTGTCGATCACCCAGAGCTTGATCGGGGATCCGGACATTTCCACCGGCCCACCCCTGCCGGGGGTGGAGGTGCGGATCGACGAAACCGGTCCCGGCGGCGGGCAGGGATCCGGAGAAGTCCTGGTGCGCGGCCCCAATGTCATGCCGGGCTATTTCCGCAACCCTGCGGAAACGGCGCGGGTGCTGAATGCCGAAGGATGGCTGCGCACCGGGGATCTGGGCATGCTGGATGAACGCGGCTTTCTGCACATACTTGGCCGCTCGAAGGAGCTGATCATACATGGCGGCTTCAACGTCTATCCCCCCGAGGTCGAGGCGGCGCTGAACGATCACCCGCAAGTCATTCAATCGGCGGTGGTCGGACGCATGGTGGATGGCGATGAAAAGGTCGTCGCCTTCTGTCAGGTACCGGAAGGTTGTGATCTTGCGCCCGAAGACCTGCGCGCTTTCGTGGCCGAACGGCTGGTTGGATACAAAAGGCCCGGCCAGATCATTCTGGCCACCGCCCTGCCTGCCGCACCGACGGGCAAGATCCTCAAACACAAGCTGCTCGAGGCCTTCGCGGATCGGCTTTGAGTGCCGGTGTCGCGCCCCGGGCAGGTGGCGTGTTGCCGTATTTTCAGCAAGAAGAAGGACCGCTCGCGAGGGCCTTCCAAGCTTGGGCCAGCCCGGTGATCAGAGCGGTTTCAAACCCGTATGTTTGTACCGTTGTGCCGGTGTTGCGCAGCGCATGCAGATAGGGCGGCGTTGATGCCTCATCGCCAAGTATGACCACGGTCTGGCCCAGCCAGTATGGCTTTGCGGCCGCGATTTCCGCACCGATGAGATGGGCGAGGCTTTGACCGGTGCGGGCGGCCCTAGCGCTGGCAAGCTGCTGGGCAAGCCGATCGGGGCGCGAGAGTGTTTCTGTGAGGGCGTCGGTGAAATCGGCGTTCGTCACAGCAGGCTCCGCCCCCAGTGCGGCGGCCAGTTCGGGTGTCAGGAAGCTTTGAAAACTCACCACTTCCCGAGCCGAGACATGCACCCAGCAGGTTTCCGCCCCCAGGACCAGCAGCACCCCGTCAAAGGTCGTATGGGTTGACAGATAACCGGCCACGGCGGTTTCCGCCCCCCGCGTCAGTGCGGCTGGGCGGTCTTGTTGCATCATGGGAATGGCGGCGACATGGGGCAGGTTGGCCGCATATGTGGTGCTCGGACCGACTTGGGCCGGCACGGGTATGGCCGACACGTCAAGACCCGCTGCAACCACGGGGCCGGGCAGATCGGAGAACTCTGAAAGCGCATGGGTTTGCCCATTGCCCAGCGGAGCGTCACCCGACATGGGCCAGACAGTCACCCTGTTCCCGAAAACCAGAGCGGCGTGCCAATCCGGCTCAGACATAAACGCCCTGTGCGGCGTCACGGATGGCTCGGATGTTCTGGCCATAGAC
>NZ_JBASXK010000090.1:0-48583 GCF_049276915.1 Aestuariivita sp.
CGGCCTGATCCGCGCTGTTTCAGCAGCCTGTGCGACCACAGCTGCCGCGCAGGGCGAAAAACGCTTGTCCGGCGGTCGGATTCAGGCGATTTTCACGTCAGCCAGCATGCCACTTGGGGAATGTCGGTGGAAAACGCGGGCGAACAAGGAAAGACAGATGAACAACTGCCATCGGATCCCAAGGTCTCCTGCCAAAGCCTTGATTCTTGCTGCCGCACTCAGTGTTGGCGCGCCAGTTGTTGCGTGGGCTGAAAATCTCGCGGATGCGCTGGTCGGAGCCTATAACACGTCCAATCTACTTGAACAGAACCGGGCCCTGTTGCGCGCTGCCGATGAAGATGTGGCGATTTCAATGGCGGCGCTGCGTCCGGTGCTGGATTTCGTCACCAACATCTCACGCTCTCTGAACGAAACGGAAATCCGGGGCATTCCGGCAACCGATCGTCAGGTGACGGCAAGCACGATGTCCTTGTCGGCCTCTATGCTGATTTGGGACAATGGGCGCTCGAATCTGAATACCCAGGCGGCCAAGGAGCTGGTGCTGGCCACCCGCGCGGCTCTGTTGTCGATCGAACAACAGGTTTTGCTGCGCGGTGTTGCTGCTTACATGAACGTGTTGCGCGCCAATGAATTCGTCGACCTGGGCCAGAACAACGTGCGGGTTCTAAGTCAGGAATTGCGCGCCGCGCAGGATCGGTTTGATGTCGGCGAAGTGACGCGAACCGACGTGGCGCTTGCTGAATCCCGCCTGGCCGAAGCGCGCAGCAATCTTGCGGTTGCTCAGGGCGATCAGGTCAATGCCCAACAGGAATACCTGACCGTTGTCGGCAGGTTGCCCGGGAACTTGTCCCCTCCGCCCGGCTTGCCTGCTTTGCCCGCCAATATTGATGCCGGCAAGGCGATTGCCGTGCGCAATCACCCCGATGTCATTCAGGCCCAGCACCAGGTTGCTGCATCCGAACTGACGGTCATGGCCCAAGAGGCGGGTCTTGGCCCGACTGTGAGCGTGACCGGCAGTCTCAGCATCACCGAGTCGCGTAATGACATTTCGAATTCGGATTCTTCCTCGATCGGGTTGAACTACAATCAGCGCATCTATCAGGGGGGAGCGCTTGCCGCCGGTATCCGACGGGCCATGGCCCAGCGGGACGCCTCACGCGCGTCGCTGTTGTCGGCACGTGATGTGGTCGCCCAGGGGGTTGCCACCGGGCTGGTGCGGTTGCGGGTTGCGCAGGCCACGCTTGTGGCGACTGATGAGCGGATCCGTGCGGCTCAGGTTGCCTTTGACGGCGTGCGCGAAGAGGCCACCCTGGGTGCGCGGACCACATTGGATGTGCTGGACGCCGAACAGGAGCTTCTGGACGCACGGGCGCGCCGGATTGCCGCGCAGACCGAATTGCAGATCGCGGCGTATCAGATCCTGGCCGCGCAGGGCGCGTTGACGGCGCAGAACCTGAACCTGGCGGTTCAAGTCTATGACCCCGCCGCATATTATAATCAGGTGAAGAACGCCCCTGCATATCTCAGTCAGCAGGGTCAGCAGCTGGACCGTGTCCTCAAGTCACTCGGTAAACAATAACAATTTTCGGTACAGGTTGTGAGAATCCTCTCTTCCGGCTACAGTTTGACCTGAGGAAAGAGTGGTAGGCGCAAAAGATGTCTGAACCCATCAAGAATATCCAGATCGAGGACGTGCTGTCGTCGATCAGGCGCCTGGTTTCAGAAGACCAGCGCATGCCGACTCCCCGTCCGGTCGATGACGACATCAAACCGCCAGAGCGGCTTGTTCTGACGGCAGCGCTGCGTGTGGCTGAGCCCGAGCCGGCCCAAGACACGCCCGAACCTCTTGTTCTGGAAGCGGATGATGTCGAGGCCAGAGCAGAGCCTGAACACAGCGACGAACGGCATCATGACGCTGATCATCACCTGTCCGGCGAAGATCAGGACATTGCCGATGCCGCCTTGGATGAGGCATGGGACGCAGGGTATTCTGAGGCGGGCTCACAGCAGTCTTCCGATGATGAAGCCCAAGCAGAGCCAGAGTGGGCAAACGCCTCGGAACAGCATGATCATGCCTCGGAAGAGATGGATCATCCGGGTGATGCGCAGAACCTCGATGAGGAGCATACGGCGCTCAATGCCGTGGAAGATCACACGCCCGAGCAAAGCCAGACCGACGAGGTCACCGGCACCGTGGAAGATGTCCCCTGGGCGGATCCGGAGGCGACGCTTTATGGGGCTGCTGGTCTTGCAGAGGAGGCCGGTGCGTCCTCTGGCGTGGTACAAGATATTCGTCCGCTGGGCGAAAAGATCGCCGCTCTGGAAGAGGTGATTGCACGTACCGACGATCAGTGGGAACCGGATGATGCGGGGTCCGACGACTATGCCGGCACCGAAGTCGAGACCCTGGAATGGGAAGACAGCTCGATTGACGAGGCCGAGATGGCGGAGCAGCCTGCCTTTGTCGTACCTCCGGTGATCGATGACGCTGCGGCTGCCGATCCGGAAGTTGACGATATGTCTGAGCGCGAAGAGGCGATGCTGGACGAAACCGCCCTGCGCCAGTTGGTTGCAGATATCGTGCGGGAAGAGCTGCAAGGCGTTCTGGGTGAGCGCATCACCAGAAATGTTCGCAAGCTGGTGCGACGTGAAATCCAACGCGCATTGGCGGTGCAAGAGCTGGAATGATCAGCTGCCCGGCTGTTTGACGGGTTTTGTCAGTGTGAGCAGCAGATCCAGGTTCATATGCCGTTCAAGGTGATCGGCCAGATCATCGAGTGTCTTGTCGATCAGGTGATCATAGCTGATGCTGCTTGATCGTCCGAATTCGGCCAGCAGGGCGGCACGAAACGGGTCGCTGGAAAACATCCCATGCAGATAGGAGCCGCGTACCTGCCCGTTGTTTGAAAGCGCGCCTTCGGGCTTGCCGTCCACCTCGAACCAGTGTCGCGCCATATCCGGGCCCTCTGTGCGCCCAATGTGAATCTCGTATCCGCTGATCTCTGCGCCGTTTGACGGGCAGATTGCCCGGCGGTTGGCCAGTTCCTTGCGCGGCGTGAGCACGGTTTGCACGTCCAGATAGCCCAGCCCCTTGACGCTGGTTGCATCGCCTTCCAGCCCGTCGGGATCGTGGATCCTGCGCCCCAGCATCTGGAAGCCGCCGCACAATCCGATGAGCAGGCCGCCGCGCCGCAGATGAGCGGCGATGTCGATATCCCAGCCCTGGGCGCGCAGGAATGCCAGATCGGTTATGGTCGATTTGCTGCCCGGCAGAAGAACCAGTGAGGCATCACCGGGCAGCGGGCGCCCGGGTTCAATGATTTCAACGGTCACGTCCGGTTCGCTGGCCAGAGGATCGAGGTCGTCGAAATTCGCGATCCGGGCAAGTTTGGGAACAACAACCTTGAAGGCTCCGCCGTTGCGCGAGGCGATGTCCAGAACATCTTCGGCCGGCAATCTCCAGGCCTCTTGAAACCAGGGCACAACTCCAAGCGAGGGCCATCCCGTGCGCCGCTCGATATCCTTCAACCCGTCGTCAAAGAGCGAAACATCGCCCCGAAACCGGTTGACGGCAAAGCCGGCAATTTGCCCGAGGTCAACCGCCCCGAGAACTGCATGTGTGCCGACGATCTGCGCGATGACACCTCCGCGATCAATGTCGCCGACCAGAATGACCGGTACATCGGCGGTCACTGCAAAGCCCATGTTCGCAATGTCACCTGCGCGCAGATTGGTCTCGGCCGGGCTGCCCGCGCCCTCGATCACGACAAGGTCGGCGCTGGCGGCCAGCCGATGAAAGCTTTCCAGAACCTTGGACATCAGCGAGGGCTTGTCAGCCCGGAACGCGCGGGCCTCTTGGGTCCCGATCCGGTGGCCTTGAACGATCAGTTGCGCGCCTGTCTCGCTTTCGGGTTTGAGCAGAACCGGGTTCATGTCCGTGTGTGGCGCGCGCCCGGCCGCGCGGGCCTGAAGCGCCTGGGCGCGCCCGATCTCACCCCCGTCAGAGGTCACCGCCGCATTATTGGACATGTTTTGCGGTTTGAACGGAGCCACCGAGAGGCCACGTCGCGTGAATGCGCGTGCAAGCCCAGCCACCAGCAGCGACTTGCCCACATTGCTGCCGGTGCCTTGAATCATGATGGCCCGTGTCACGGCTGTCCTCCGCTGTTCGACCAGATCCGTATCAGGTCAAACCGGGGAAGGCCAAGACATCAAGAGGCCCGTGTCAGCCTTGGGCAACACAGGACTCCCTGACTCCGATGCCTGCCTCGATTGCTGCCGTCCAGAGTGAGGTCCAACGAAAACGGGCGCGCCCTTGTCAGGCGCGCCCGGTTTCATAAAAGCCGTCTGATATCAGGCCGCTTCGGCCTGTTGAGCGGCGTTGCGCCGTTCGCTCTCTTCGCGAGAGAGGGCAACAGATGTACGTACACCCTTGGCCACAAAGTCCATGAGCCCGTCGACAACCCGTTCGTTCGGGTCGATGCCGGCGCATGTCAGAACCTCGCGCCCATCGCGTGAGCGCGCCCACCGGGCGATCTGCTCGGGGCCGTTTCCGTATTTCTTGTCATCGGCGATTGCATCGTCGAGTGCGGCGAGTACGACAGCCGCAAAAAGTTTCCGAGCACGATTGCCTTGTTCGTTGTTAAAGGCAGTGCCGTCAACGAAATCTTTCATTTCGTTTCCCTTGTTTTTCTTGCTCTTGTGTTTTCGGCGTGGAGCTTCTTATGACTGATCGAAACCGATTCGGCCACCCTTCTATTGCATGGCTGCTATGCATTCTCGGAATGCCTTTGTGCAGGTGCAGCACGAGATATGGTTGTCTGGACAGCCGCTACATGCCCAGATATAGGAGCCCGCAAGATTTCATCAACCTTTGAAACGGGCTTATCCAATGCCAAAGATTAACGGAAACGAAATCCGCCCCGGAAACGTGCTGGAGCACAACGGCGGCCTCTGGGCGGCGGTGAAGGTCGATCATGTCAAACCCGGCAAGGGCGGAGCGTTCGCCCAGGTCGAAATGCGCAACCTGCGCAATGGGTCCAAACTGAACGAGCGGTTCCGCAGCGCCGACAAGGTCGAACGCGTGCGTCTGGAACAGAAAGACCAGCAGTTTCTCTATGAGAGCGATGGCATGCTGATCTTCATGGATGCCGAAACCTATGAGCAGATCGAACTGCCGGCCGAGCTTCTTGGGGATCGTCGTCCTTTCCTTCAGGACGGGATGACAATTGTCGTCGAATTTCATGAAAGCGAAGCGCTGAACGCGACATTGCCGCAGAAAGTGGTGTGCAAGATCGTCGAGACGGAACCGGTGGTCAAAGGCCAGACGGCAGCGAACTCGTTCAAACCGGCCCTGTTGGACAATGGCGTCAAGGTCATGGTGCCTCCTTTCGTCGGGCAGGATGAAGCGATCATCGTGAACACGGAAACCATGGAGTATTCCGAACGCGCCTGAGACCTGCGCGCTGTGGCAGGTGCCGCGCCGGGTATTTTTGACCAGAAAGAAGCAGAAGTTGCCTTTTGGCGATTTCTGCTTTTCTTTTTGAGGGGTGTTGATACAAGCTGCAGCATGATCAAAGCGACACATACCCGCCCCGAGCGACGCCGACGTTTGTCCGTCTGACGTCTGTCCATGATCTGTTGCGCACAAGTATCGCGCGCCCCATCCACTGAAATCGTTGACCGGCCCTGCGTGTTGAGGCACTCACAAGGCTTATCATTTTGCAAAGGAAGATGCGATGATTGCGTCCGTTCTGCCCACCTATTCCCGTGCACCCCTGAGCTTTGTCAAAGGCGAAGGCAGCTGGCTGATCGAGGCAGACGGGCGACGTTTTCTGGATCTGGGGGCCGGGATTGCCGTGAACGCGCTGGGTCATGCGCATCCGGCTCTTGTCGACGCACTGACCACGCAGGCCCAGACGCTTTGGCATACGTCCAACCTTTACGAGATCCCGCAGCAGAAGGCGTTGGCGGACAAGCTGGTCGAGCACAGCTTTGCCGATACCGTTTTCTTCACCAACTCCGGCACCGAGGCTTGTGAACTGGCGGTGAAGATGGCGCGCAAGCATTTTCATGAGGCCGGCCAGCCCGAGCGCGTTGAAATCATCACGTTCTCGGGCGCGTTTCATGGCCGCTCGTCCGCTGGTATTGCCGCTGCAGGCTCGGAGAAAATGACCAAGGGCTTTGGGCCCTTGCTGCCGGGCTTTGTGCATCTGACCTGGGGGGATCATGACGCGATTGCGCCTGCCATCACCGACAGGACGGCCGCCATATTGGTCGAGCCCGTGCAAGGCGAGGGGGGCATCATTCCGATGCCGGATCAGTGCCTGAAGGGGCTACGCGATCTGTGCGATGAAAAGGGCATCCTGCTGATCCTGGATGAGGTGCAATGTGGGGTTGGGCGCACCGGGCGTCTTTTTGCCCATGAATGGGCCGGCATCGAGCCCGACATCATGATGGTCGCAAAGGGGATCGGCGGCGGGTTTCCTCTGGGCGCGGTGCTGGCGACGGAAAAGGCCGCGTCCGGCATGACCGCAGGTACGCATGGGTCAACCTATGGCGGCAACCCGCTGGGATGCGCCGTGGGGGGCAAGGTGATGGATATCGTCGCCGATCCGGCCTTTCTGGCGGACGTGAATCGCAAGGCTGGTCTGTTTCGGCAGAAACTGGAGGGGCTGGTGGCTGCGCATCCGGATGTGTTTCATTCGGTGCGGGGTTCAGGTCTGATGTTGGGCATCAAATGCGTGGTGCCGAATGGAGATGTGGTCACGGCAGGTTATGCCAAGGAGGTCATCACCGTGCCTGCAGCCGATAACGTGATCCGAATCCTGCCTCCGCTGACGATTTCCGATGCTGAGATTGACGAGGCGATCGTCCGGCTGGATCGTGCGGCTACGTCTCTTGAAACCGCCTGAACCCTTGGGTTTGCAGATAGTCCCGGTGGCCCGGAAGGCTGGCCGCCGCGCCCCGGAACAGACAAAAGTGATACTGACATGAGCCATTTCCTTGATATCCATAAAACCGACGCCGGCGATCTGCGCCGGATCATTGATCAGGCCGGGGCGATGAAAACCGCCCGTCTTGGCCGCCCCAAGGGCGCGCCGGATGATGAACAGCCGCTGGCCAATCACATGGTGGCGCTGATCTTCGAAAAACCCTCGACGCGCACGCGGGTGTCCTTTGATGTGGGCGTGCGTCAGATGGGCGGGCAGACCATGGTGCTGTCGGGCAGCGATATGCAGCTGGGCCATGGCGAAACCATAGCGGATACCGCTCGGGTTCTCAGCCGCTATGTCGACATGATCATGATCCGCACCTTCGATGAAACCGTGCTGACCGAGATGGCGGAGTACGCGGATGTCCCTGTCATCAACGGTTTGACCGATCGCACCCATCCCTGCCAGATCATGGCGGATGTGATGACCTATGAGGAGCATCGCGGGCCCATTGCTGGCAAGAAGGTGGTTTGGGCCGGAGACGGGAACAATGTCTGCGCGTCTTTCCTTCATGCGGCCGGGCAGTTCGGTTTCGATCTGACCTTCGCGGGCCCATCCCAACTGGACCCCGAAGAGGAATTCATCGGGTTTGCGCGCAATAAGGGCAGCACGATCAACGTGGAGCGCGATGCCTTCAAAGCGGTCGCAGGCGCCGATCTGGTTGTTGCGGATACCTGGGTTTCGATGCATGACAGCCAGTCTTCCCGCGAACGGCGTCACAACATGCTGCGGCCCTACCAGGTCAACGAAGAGCTGATGCGCCATGCCAGGCCCGATGCGCTTTTCATGCATTGCCTGCCGGCCCATCGCGAGGAAGAGGTGACCTCGGCGGTGATGGATGGCCCGCAATCGGTCATCTTTGACGAGGCGGAAAACCGGTTGCATGCGCAAAAGGCGATCATGCGCTGGTGCCTTGGGGTCTGAGGCCGACGGCGCGGAACCTCGGGGTTGCGTGGACGCGCCATTCGGCTCACGTCCAACGGTTGCCTTTTGCAATCCTTGCTGAACTATCCGGCTCCGGGTGGGGGGGGTCGGCTGCGACACTGCGGCCGGGTCGTAAAAACGGGTTGCTGAATTCGAATTGCAGCGCCAATGTCAGGCGATGACAGCGCCTCTGATCGACAATCTGCAGTATTGCAATTTCTCTCCTGAAATCTTTGCCCAGTTGCGCGCCGGAGGCGTGGACGCGGTGCATGTCACCATCGCCTATCATGAAAGCTTTCGTGAGATGGTGGCGAACCTTGAACGTTGGAACCGATGGTTTGAAACCCATCCCGATCTGATCTTCAAAGGCAGCACCGCAGAGGATGTGCGCCGTGCACAGGCCAGTCGTCGCACGGCGGTTTTCTTCGGGTTTCAGAACCCCAGCCCGATTGAAGACGATATCGGCTTGATCGAGATCTGCCATCAGCTGGGTATCCGCTTCATGCAGCTGAGCTATAACAACCAGTCCCTGCTGGCGACGGGCTGCTATGAGGCCGAGGATCCCGGCCTGACGCGGTTCGGCAAACAGGCGGTGGCCGAGATGAACCGCGTCGGGATGGTGATCGACATGTCCCATTCCGCGGATCGCTCCACGCTCGAGGCGATCGACGCCTCGGCCCGCCCGATTGCCATTACCCATGCCAATCCTCACTGGTGGCATCCTGCGTTGCGCAACAAATCCGACGAAGTCCTCAAGTCGCTGACACTGCGTGGCGGCATGCTGGGATTTTCGCTCTATCCCCATCATTTGCGGGGCGGCACATCCTGCACGCTCGAGAGCTTTTGCGCGATGATCGCCGAGGCGGCCGAGCGGTATGGTGTTGCGCATCTGGGGATTGGATCCGATCTCTGCCAGGATCAGCCTGACAGCGTGGTGGAATGGATGCGGGTCGGGCGCTGGTCAAAACAGATGGACTATGGCGAAGGCAGCGCTGCGGCACCGGGGTTTCCTGCCATGCCGGAGTGGTTCAGGGACAACCGGGACTGGGGCAATCTGCGCGCGGGGCTGGCGGCGGCGGGCTTTGACAATGGCGAGATCGACGATGTGATGGGCGCGAACTGGCTGCGCTTTTATGACGAGAATTTTGGAGCTTTGGCATGAAGGATCTTGCCTTGCCACCGGCGTTCCCGCTGCGCCCGCCCGCACAGGTGATGCGCCTGCATCGGATGGGTGCTGCCTTTCCCACACGGTTGTCGTTTTTGCCGACTCTGCTGCGACTTCTGCACGGCGAGGGCGCACAGGTTACCCGACCGGTCTGGAAGATCGACGCCGAGGGCCATGGTCATGCGGTGTATTGTGTCCAGCTGGGTGGTCACAGCTATTCGCTGGTCGCGGTTTCCAGCCATATCCCGGATGAGCGGCGCACCGACCGTGTGATCGCCGAGGAATGGGACAGCGCCTATGTGCTTTATGACGGTGTGCCGGATGCGCATGAGATAGAGCGCATCTGCAAGGCCGCCCCGCGACAGGAGGCGGCGCGCTTCAGTGAGCGTGATCTGGTGCTGAGCCGGGCCAACAAATCGGTGCGCCTGTTCGATCATGTGGTCGAGGCGCTGCGCGCGGGACGCCAGCCCGACGCAGAGCGCATCCGCGAGACCGGCTATCTGATGCGCACGACTGCGGTTTATGGCAACGGCAAGTTCGGCATTGCGGATCGCGACCGGATTGCGCAACGCCCCGGGCTTGGCGGGCCATTCATGGCCGAAATGCTGACGGTCTGGCTGATCCGGGGGTTTACGCATGATCTGGCGGAACATCTGGGTGGTGCGCCGCTGGATCGTCATTTCAAGCGGCATCTGGGCATAGGGAACGCAACGGGTTTGGGGATGGCTCCTTTTCTGGTCAGCCATCCTGTGTTGCTGGATGCATGGATGCAGGTCCGCGAGACCGCACTGGCGCGGGTGCGTGCCTTGCCCGAGATCACGCAGGTTCAGGCGGATCGACTGCGCGCGCTGTCCTTGCGCGTCGCGCGCCATCTGGGCGAATGGCAGATACTCGACCCGGATGCCCAGGATGAGATCACAACGCTGCGGCGTGACTGGAGCGCATTCATGCGCCACCTTGATGATGTGACACTGCATGGACCCGAGCCGGTGAACGTGCTGTGGGAGGCGGCACAGGGTGGTTCTGTGGCTTTGCAGGAACTTGCAGCGGCTTTCCTGATTGAACCGTTCGGAGCCATTGTCGACGGTCTGACCGACTGCATGGCGACTCCGTTTTCGCCCCGGATTGATCCGGCAATGCCGGTGGCCGAGCTGCAGGCGGCGCTTCTGCGAGATTGGGGTTGGGCCTTGTCGTTGGATTTCGGGCATCCGGAGGCGGATGCGCAGTTCTGGTATGTATCCGAGGCCAAACTTGAACCGCGTCTTGGGATGCGCCACGAGGAGCCGGGGGCGGATCGCGAAACGCCGTTGGATGTCGCGCGCCAGGTTCAGGCCATGGCCCATGCGCTTGAGGCCCATAAGGGCGATCTGATGTCCTTTTTGCGTACCAGCCCCGAACATCGCGCAGCCGTGCGGCGTGTTCAGACGGTGATGAGCCATCCTTACGCCGAGATCCGAGACAACCTGATCGACAGATCCTGTCGCCCGATCGACATGCTGAGATGCAAGCTTGCGTTCTTTGGCGCGGCCAAGTTTGATCCCAAATCCGACCGCTGGACCCGGATCACTCTGGCGCAGGGTGCCCCTTTGTCGGATGAGTTGGATCGGGCCCCCGATTGGTGGCTTCCCGCTTTTGCAGAGCCATGAAACGATCGCGCGCAGAACTGGCCGCGCATCTGATGAAAGCCGCCCGCGGGGCGGATCTGCCGCTGGCTGTCTGTGAGGATCTCTATTCCGCTGCATTCTACCTGTCGGCGGCCGATGTGGCGCGTATCGCGCTTGATATGGGGCAGGGCGGACCCGAGCTTGGGGCGTTGATGATTGCCTTGGATGAAGTGGAATGTGGCCGTCCCGTCCCGCTCAGTTCCTCTCTTGCAACAGCTTTGGCCGCTGCGCGCGGCTGGCGGTTGCAGGATGGGCGCAAGATTCGCGACGTTCCCGAGCGACCAGGCGGTCCTCTTGAAATCTCCGATGGCGTCTGGGAGCAGCTCGATCATTTTGCTGCCCGCACCTATGTGCCTGAAAGTGAAGAATCACGATCTCGCGGTGCAGGTGCAGGTGCCGGTGCCATAGACAACGACTGACGTTTTGGCCCTTATGCGATTTGAGTCTGCCGGGTGAACCGCGCAGATCCTCTATCGCGCGCCGATCTTTCTCTGCTCACTCTTGCGCGAAAGGGTCTTCTGGATATCCAACGCCGGCCAGATAGAGACCATAAGGAGGGCTCACGGGGCCACAGGCCGCACGGTCCCGTGCCTCCAGCGCATGTCGGATATCGTCGGGTGACCATGAGCCGGCCCCAACACGCTCGAGGCTTCCGACAAAGCTGCGCACCTGATTATGCAGGAAAGATCGTGCGCGCACATGCACGTGGATTTCGCGCCCCCAGACTTCATGGACTTCCCTGATCTCAAGCGCATCGACGGTCTTCATCGGGCTTTTGGCCTGACAGATCGTGCTGCGGAACGTGGTGAAATCGTGATGGCCCAGAAGTTTGTTCGCACCTTCCTGCATGGCCGCGATATCCAGAGGTTGCGGGACCTGCCAGACCAGGCCCGCGCATAGCGTGGCAGGGGGGCGGCGTTGCAGAATGCGAAACAGATAGCGCCGCTCGGTCGCTGAAAACCGCGCGTGCCAGTCATCTGCAACCCTGGCACAACCGATGATGGCCACGGGTTCGGGTTTGAGGTGGAAATTCAGCGCCTCGGACAGACGGAACGGAGTCCACTCCCGGCGCATGTCGCAATGCGCCACCTGTGCCAAAGCGTGCACGCCGGCGTCGGTGCGCCCGGCTGCCGAGATCTTGTGGGTGCCGGGCTGCAGTTTGGCCAATGCCGCCTCGATTGCGCCTTGCACGGAAGGGTGATCGGTCTGGCGTTGCCAGCCGACGAACGGCGCGCCGTGATATTCGATTTTGAGTGCATAACGGGGCATGGGATGGGCAGGTAAACCGACACCGGGCTTTGGGCAAGCCTCTTGAACGGGCGAACCGGGTCGGCGTTCAAGTGGGAAAGCCCGCGCTGCCTTCCCACTGGCATCTCAATCGTGGCGTGCCTATCTTGGGCATGAAGCAAAGACAGGAATTCGATTTGGTCATTTCCACACTCGCCGACACGCTGGTCCGGGGCGTCGAAGAGGCGGGCGACCGGATCTCAAGTCTTTTTTTCGAGCCGGTCATCCGCATTGGGGTCACCGGACTAGCGCGGTCCGGCAAGACTGTATTCATTACGTCCCTGGTCGCCAATCTGCTGGACAGGGGGCGGATGAACGGGCTTGTCGCTGTCCCTGAAGGGCGGATCGCGGCGGCGTTCCTGCAACCGCAACCTGATGATACCGTGCCGCGCTTTGACTATGAGACGCATCTGTCGGCGCTGAGCGGACCCGAACCGCACTGGCCTGACAGCACACGCGCCATTTCAGAGCTGCGTCTTTCTCTCAGGGTCAAACCTGCGGGGTTACTTGCCGGCTTGCAGGGTCCGCGCACGCTTCATCTGGATATCGTGGACTATCCCGGAGAATGGCTGCTGGATCTGGCCTTGTTGGACAAGAGCTTTGAGACCTGGTCACAAGAGGTACTGGAACGCATCGAGAGCCGCGAGGAGGCAGCCGCCTATCGCGCCGCTCTGGGCGAGGCCGATACCAGCGCGCGGCATGACGAGGTGCCCGCCAAGCGGCTTGCGGCGTCCTTTACCAGCTATCTTGAAGCGGCGCGGGACGCGGGGTTTTATGATTGCACGCCGGGACGGTTCCTGTTGCCGGGTGATCTGGCGGGCTCTCCGGCGATTACATTTGCGCCTTTGGCCGGTCCAAGGGGGCCGCGCGGGTCGCTTTGGCGTGAGTTCGAGCGGCGCTATGAGGCGTATAAATCCCAGGTGGTCAAACCCTTCTTTCGCGAGCATTTTGCGCGGTTCGACCGGCAGATCGTGCTGGTGGATGCGCTGGGTGCGATCCACAAGGGGCCTGAGGCGGTCGAGGATATGCGTCGCGCGATGGCGGATATTCTGGGCGCTTTCCGCCCCGGTCGAAACGCGTTTCTCAGCCAGTTGCTGCGGGGCAAACGGGTCGAGCGGATATTGTTTGCCGCCACCAAGGCCGATCACATCCACCACACCCAACATGGCCGCCTGACCGCGATCATCGAGGCGCTGACCCGCGAGGCGCGGGATCGGGCGGGCTTTGCCGGTGCTCAGACCTCGGCCATGGCGATCGCTGCCAGTCGCGCCACGACAGAAGAAACGCGCCAGCATGAGGGTGCGGATCTGAACATGGTGCGCGGCACCTTGCTGGAGAGCGGCAAGCAGGCCGCCTTGTATCCCGGTGAACTGCCCGAAGATCCCGGCCAGTTGCTGCGCCCGGCAAAGGAGGGGGCCAGACAGTGGCTTGAGGTGGATTTCGAGGCCATGCGGTTCGCGCCTGCTCGGCTGTCGCTGAAACCGGGGTATGGGCCGCCTCATATCCGGCTTGATCGGGCGATGCAGTTCCTGATCGGAGACAGGTTGTGAGCCGGTTTCATCTGCGCTCTGCACGCTCGACCGATGCGGGTCGCACCGGTACGATCCTGTCGGGTTTCATAGATGACACTGAGTGGATGCCGCGCGTTCATTCGCGCGCTCAGGATCTTGGCTTTGCAGCCGACCTGATCGACCGTGGGTGGGTCACCGTTGCCGAACTCGAGGGGGAGGTCGTCGGCTTCAGCGCACGCGATATGGAGGTCGTGCATGCGCTTTATGTTTCAAGTGATCGGCGCGGGGCGGGCTGTGGATCGGTTTTGCTCGGACAGATGATGTCTGCGACGGACAATCTGGTTCTGTGGACGTTTCAGGCCAATATCCGGGCGCAGGCGTTCTATCTGCGCCACGGATTTGTCGAGCTGGAACGCACGGACGGTGCCGGAAATGACGAAGGTTTGCCGGATATGCGGCTGGAATGGAAAAGGGGAATGGCATGAACCAACCCAAAGGCCCGGTCCTGATCGATCTTGAGGAAAGCCCGCTGCCCAGCGTGACCGAGGCACCTTCTGTGCCTGACGACCATATGCCGCCACAAGGCGACGCGATGCAAATGGCCGCACGTCTGGCTGCGCGCAAACCATCCCGTCTGGCCAAGTGGTTCTGGGGATTGCTGTTGTCGTTGCTGGGCATGGTCATTTCCATCTCGGCCTGGGATTTCGTGACCGGGCTTCTTGCGCGTTCGCCGATTCTGGGCTGGGCCGTGACCGGGTTGATCGGGGCTTTTGTCGGTGTTTTGCTGATCATCACGATCCGCGAGTTGGCGGCCTTTGGGCGTTTGGCACGGATGGATGATCTGCAGCGCAGCGCCGATGCGGCTTTGGCGGGCGAAGACCTCGAAGCGGCGCGGCGGGTCGGCGCGCGATTGTTGCGCCTGTATTCGGGGCGCGAAGAAACCCGCTGGGGCCGGGAGAAGTTCGGCGAGGCGCAGAAGGATGTTTTTGACGCAAGCGCACTTCTGGATCTGGCCGAAGCAGAGGTGCTTGCCCCCCTTGATCAAATGGCGCAACGCGAGGTCGAGGCGGCGGCCCGCCAGGTGGCAACGGTCACCGCACTTGTGCCTTTGGCCATGGCCGATGTGGTGGCAGCGCTGGCGGCCAATCTGCGCATGATCCGCCGGGTTGCCGAGGTTTATGGAGGACGCTCGGGCGTATTGGGATCATGGCGCCTGACGCGGGCTGTTCTCACGCATCTGGTTGCCACGGGGGCCGTGGCGGTGGGCGATGACATGCTGGAACCGATCCTGGGGGGATCCATCCTTGGAAAACTCTCGCGCCGGTTTGGCGAAGGGCTGGTCAATGGTGCCTTGACCGCGCGCGTGGGCGTTGCGGCGATGGAAGTATGCCGTCCGCTGCCTTTTGCGGCGCGCCGTCGCCCGTCGGTTCGCGGTATCGTCAAGAATGCGCTGAGCGGCCTGATCGCAAGCAAGAGAAATCAGGAAAACCCCTGACCAAAGGCTGGTTGAGCGACCCGGTGCCTCAAAGGGTCAGTCCGTCTGACGGCGCGGTGTTTGGGCGACCATTCCAGTTGATATAGCGCAAGGCTTGTCTGCAACGGTCGCCCTAGGCTGGGCGAAACCCTGAACCGCGAGCAGTCGCCATGTCCGATCACAGTCACGCCCCTGATGATATTCGCGCCCGCATTGCCAACCCGCCGGGGCGAGGTTTGCTGCGAGACATGATCTATGGCGGAATTGACGGATCGGTGACGACTTTTGCCATCGTCGCTGGTGTTGCCGGGGCTGGCTTGTCTCCCGTGATCATCATCGCATTGGGGTTGGCCAATGTTCTGGCGGATGGATTTTCCATGGCTGCCGGGAATTACTCGGGGACAAAGGCCGAACGGGACAACATCGTCCGCATCCGGCGCATCGAGGAGCGCCATATCGAGCGCTATCCTGAGGGCGAGCGAAACGAGGTGCGGGAAATCCTGCGCATCAAGGGGCTGGAGGGTCAGGTGTTGGAAGATGCGACTGATGCAATCACCGCCCGGCGTGAAACCTGGATCGATTTGATGCTGGAAGGCGAGTACGGGCTGAGCGGGCAGGACCCGCATCCACTCCGCGCAGCCTTCGCAACCTTTGGCGCATTCATGCTGGCCGGCATGATCCCGTTGCTGCCCTTCATTTTCGCGGTGGGTACACAGGCCTTTGCATGGTCTGCCGGCATGACATTGGCCGTTTTCTTCGGGATCGGTACCGCCAAAAGCATCTGGTCACTGGCACCCTGGTGGCGTTCCGGTCTTGAGACGCTGGCGATCGGAGGGGTGGCTGCGGCACTGGCCTATGGGGTTGGCACCCTGTTTCACCCCTAGCCCTGCCGTCTGGGGCCAGCAGGTTGGGCAAGTCGTTGAGCCCAAGGGACCGCATTCACGTCCTGCCCAAGGACCACGCGCACGGCTGCCGCACCTTGCACGGCAGTCTCAGGCTCGAAATCAGCCGAAGCGGGCAACTGCCCTAAAGAACCTCGTCGATGTGGATTTGACGACCGTTGAACGTAAAGCTGTCACCGGCGCTCAGCCCGCTCATTGCCTTGTAGATCGGGCTTTGCTGCGAGATGCCCATATAGGTGACCCCATCCAATTCAAACTGCGCGGTTGCCACAGAAACGACAACGCGCCGTCCCCCAAAACTCACGACCGCGCCGGGCTGTACGGTATCGGTCACCGCGAAATCCATATGTTCCAGCACATCGATCTTGGCGTGGTGATCCTTGACCGGGTGATCAAAGGCCGCCGCCAGATCGGCATTCTCGCGCGCCTCGGCGATGTCGGAATTGTCAAACTGTTCGCGCCCGCTGACGTGGGAGTCTGCGACAAGACGGTCATAATGCTCTTTTGCGGCTTTCAGTTCTGTTGCTTCCAGTGACATCATCTTCTGGTGCAAGGCAGTCTTGAAAGCCTTTGGGTCTTTGGCCATGTGGGTTCTCCGCTTGGATACAGGATCACTGTCTACGCAAGGGCGGCGCGTGGCGTTGATCTAGATCAGAAGCGATGCGGCACCTTCATGGCGCAGAAGGGCGACCTTGGTCTCGACCCCGCCCTTGCCGGAAAAGCCGGTGAGTTTGCCATTGGCACCCATGACGCGGTGACAGGGGATGAGAATGGGGATCGGGTTGGCCCCGCAGGCCGAGCCGACAGCTTGGGCGGATTGACCAAGCGCTTGGGCGATCTGACCATAGGTCCGGGTGTCACCAAAGGGGATATCGCAGATTTCCGCGCACACGGCCTTCTGAAACGCGCTGCCTGCGATCTCGAACGGCAGTTCGAAACCGGCGCGCGCGCCTGCGTCGTATTGGGCAAGCTGTCTGGCGGCCTCCCTCAGGAGCGGTGTTGGCCGCCCCTCGTCAATGCCGTCCCAGACAACAGCCGTGATGGCATCGTCGGTTTCTTGAATGCCGATACGGCCAAACCTTGTTTCTACGCAGATCATGGGCATGGCGGCACGATGTATGCGTCAGCTGATCTGCGCAATCCGTTTCTTGCGGATCAACGCGCCCCGGCGCGCGAGCCGCGATAGAGTTTGCGGCGCTCGGCCGTGGTGTCGGCGTAAAGCGGTTGACGCTGCTGCGCGGCGGCGACTGTGCCGGGGTCCGGCGGAGGTACATCGCAGGCGGCCAGCAGGCTGAAAAGCAATATAGCGGTGGCACATCTTGAGAACGTCATGCTGTCCAACTCCTTGATGAGAGCAATCCGGCCCGCCGTCAGCCGGTCCGGTGGGGCCAAGCCACATCATATATTGTTCCGGTTCTGACTTTACCTGAACCGGAACAGCACATGCCAGCGTTTTTGCGTGATTTCCAGATCAGCCAAGCGCCTCGTTGCAGCGGCCGCACACGCCTTCATGCGCATGAGTGCCCACGTCTGGCAGGATTTTCCAGCAGCGCAGGCATTTCTCACCCTCGGCCTTTTCGAACACCATCGCAACACCGTCGATTTCGGGAATGCGGAAGGCTTCGGAAGGGGGTGGGTCCTTGCTGATCACAAGGCCGGAGGTGATGCACAGATCGTCGATGTTGATCGTCTTGAGGATCTCACGCACTGCGCTGTCTTCGACATGAACAACCGGAGAGGCTTCCAGAGACGAGCCGATCACCTTTTCCTGTCGCTGAAGCTCGAGCCCTGCGGTCACCACACGGCGCACACGGCGCACAGCCGCGACGTCAGCGGCCAGCGTATCATTGCGCCAGTCATCCGGCGTTTGCGGGATGTCCTGAAGGTGAACCGAACTGTCATCGCCCGGAAAGCGGGAAAGCCAGACCTCTTCCATGGTAAAGACCAGAACCGGTGCCAGCCAGGTGGTCAGACGGTGATGCAACAGATCAAGCACCGTGCGCGCGGCGCGGCGTCGGGCCGTGTCACCGTCGCAGTAAAGCGCGTCCTTGCGGATGTCGAAGTAGAAAGCCGACAGATCCAGCGTGGCGAAGTTGAACACCGCCTGGAAAACGCCCTGGAAGTCGAATTTCGAATATCCGTTGCGCACGGTCTCATCCAGTTCGGCCATGCGGTGCAACACCCAGCGCTCCAATGCAGGCATGTCGGCCGGCGCGACCCGGTCGGATTCCGAGAAATCGGCCAGTGAGCCCAGCATGAAGCGCATGGTGTTGCGCAGGCGGCGATAGCTATCCGAGACGCCCTTGAGGATTTCCGGGCCGATGCGCTGGTCAGCGGTGTAATCCGTTTGCGCCACCCAGAGGCGCAGGATGTCGGCCCCGTACTGGTTGATGATCTCTTGCGGGGCGATGATGTTGCCCAGAGATTTGGACATCTTCATGCCCTTTTCATCCAGCGTGAAGCCATGGGTGACCACGTTGCGATACGGCGCGTGGCCGGTGGTGCCCACCGACTGCAGCAAGGACGAGTGGAACCAGCCCCGGTGCTGGTCGGTGCCTTCCATATAGACATCCGCAATGCCGTCTTCGGTGCCGTCTTCGCGGTCACGCAGGGTGAAGGCATGGGTCGAACCGGAATCGAACCACACATCCAGAATGTCCATCACCTGATCATACTCATCGGGGTTCACGATGCCTTCAAGGAAGCGCTCTTTCGCACCTTCTTCATACCAGGCGTCTGCACCTTCGGCTTCGAAAACAGATGTGATGCGGCGGTTGACCTGCGGGTTACGCAGCAGGAAATCCGGATCGCTGGGCAAGGCACCCTTCCTGGTGAAACATGTGAGAGGCACGCCCCAGGCCCGTTGGCGGGACAAAACCCAGTCGGGCCGCTGCTCGATCATCGCATAGAGGCGGTTGCGTCCGGATTTGGGCGTCCAGTTGACGTTGTCGATCTCGGTCAGGGCGCGTTGGCGGATGGTTGTGCCATGCTGGTCCTGCCCGTCGCCCACGGGCTTGTCGATGGCCGCGAACCATTGCGGCGTGTTGCGATAGATCACCGGTGCTTTGGAGCGCCAGGAATGGGGATAGGAGTGCTTGATCTTGCCGCGCGCAAGCAACCCGCCGACCTCGGCCAGCTTGTTGATGACGGCCGTGTTGGCGTTGCCCTCCTTGCCGTTGGGCTTGAGGATCGCGGCACCGCCGAAAAACGGCAGATCATCGCGGAAGCGGCCATCAGGATTGACGTTGTAGGTGATGACCTGCTCCAGCATCCCGAGATCGCGATAGAGCTCGAATTCCTCCATCCCGTGCGAGGGCGCGCAATGCACGAACCCTGTGCCTTCCTCGTCGGTGACGAAATCGGCGGCGCGGAAATCGCGCAGATCGTCCCACTCGCCGTTCGATCCCTCCTGCCCGGCAAGGGGGTGGGTGAGGGACAGGCCCGCCAGTTCATCCGCGCTCACATCGCGCACACGTTTATACATGCCATCCACAAGCCGGGCACGGGTGAATACGTCGCCGGCCAGTTTGTCGGCCAGAAGGAAGCGCTCACCCGGGGCGGCCCAGCATTCTTCTGGCGCATCGGTGACCTCATAGAGGCCATAGGCGATGTCTTTGCCGTAAACGACAGCCTTGTTCGAGGGCATGGTCCAGGGTGTCGTGGTCCAGATCACCACCTGAGCGCCCAAAAGATCCCGCTCCTGAGGCGCTGATCCGGCACCTGCGCTGGGATCCACGACCTTGAACTTCACCCAGATCGTAAAGCTTTCCTTGTCGTGATATTCCACTTCGGCCTCGGCCAGAGCGGTCTCTTCCACAGGGCTCCACATCACCGGCTTGGACCCCTGATAGAGCGTGCCGTTCATCAGGAACTTCATGAATTCCTCGGCGATGACACGTTCGGCGTGAAAATCCATCGTCAGATAGGGATTGTCCCAGTTGCCGGTGATGCCGATCCGTTTGAATTCCTCGCGCTGGATATCCACCCAGCCTTCGGCGAACTTCCGACACTCGGCGCGGAAATCGTTGATCGGCACCTCGTCCTTGTTCTTGCCCTTCTTGCGGTATTCTTCCTCGATCTTCCATTCGATGGGCAGGCCGTGGCAATCCCAGCCGGGGATATAGCGGCTGTCATGGCCCATCATTTGATGGCTGCGCACGATCATGTCCTTGATCGTCTTGTTCAGGGCATGGCCGATATGCAGATGCCCGTTGGCATAGGGCGGGCCGTCATGGAGTGTAAAAGGCGTGCGGCCCTCTTTCTCGCGCAGGCGGTCATAGACACCGATGCGCGCCCAGCGTTCGAGCCATTCCGGCTCGCGTTTGGGCAGGCCCGCGCGCATGGGGAAATCGGTTTCAGGGAGGTTCAGCGTGTCTTTGTAGTCAGGTGTCGCGGCGCACATGGCTGGCGTCCTTCGGATGGTCTTGTCAGGGAAAAACTGGGGGGCGGTGCGAGTACTCAAACACCTTGGCCCGGCGTCTCATGGGTCAGAGCGCCGGGGATATAATTCGAATAATGATCGCGCAGTTGCCGTTCATAAGCCGGGTTATAGGCGCGGGGTGTGTCAGGGGCAAGAGGCACGGGAGCCATGTTCCCACCTGCATGGCTTTAGGTGCGCTGGGGCAAAAGCTGCTGGGCAACACCTGCGACAAGCAGATAGACGCTGGTAACGACCAGCCCCCAATGTCCCCAGCTTTCGGGGTGAAAATCGACCCAGGCCGCCCATCCGGCAAACCCGGTCCAGGCCAGAGCCATGGGAAGGCTGACCATGCGCCAGCGTTCGGTGCGCACCGGGTGGATGAACTTGAGCGGTACGAACATCGCCACTGAAAGCACGAAGACCAAAGCAAGGCAAATCCACCAATCCGGCTCGAGCGCGAAGAGCACCAGTACCACCATGTTCCAGCACCCAGGAAAGCCCGAGAAGGAGTTATCCTTCGTTTTCATGCGGGTATCGGCGAAATAGAGGGAACTGGCAAAGGTGATCACGATGATCATCACCCAACCTGACCAGCCATCCATCAACCCCGACTTGAACAGGGCAAAGGCGGGGATGAACACATAGGTCAGATAGTCGATGATCAGATCCAGAAGCACGCCGTCGAACTCGGGCGCGTTGTGCTTAACGTGGTATTTGCGCGCCAGGGGGCCGTCGATGCCATCCACAAAGAATGCAACAACGAGCCACAGGAACATCAGGTCCCATTTGGCATCGATGGCTGCAAGCATCGCCAGCATGGCAAAGACTGCCCCAGTGGCTGTCAGCAAATGCACGGCTAAGGCTTTGGTACGAGGTGTCATGGCCGCGTCATGCCGGAAAAAGGGGGAAGGTGCAAACCGCTTAGGCCTTTGGATGGGTGCGGTCATACACCTCCATCAGGCGCGCCGTGTCAACCGCCGTATAGGCCTGTGTTGTCGACAGGGATGCGTGACCCAGCAGTTCCTGAATGGCGCGCAGATCACCGCCCGCGCTGAGCAGGTGAGTGGCAAAGCTGTGGCGCATGGCGTGGGGTGTTGCGGATGAGGGAAGACCAAGTTGCATGCGCGTTTTCTCCATCACTTTCTGGATCGGCCTTGGGGCAAGAGCGCCACCGCGCACCGCGCGAAACAGCGGCGCGTCGGGTTCCACCGGGTATGGGCAGGCGTGCAGGTAGTCATCCACCGCATCTCGGGCGGCTTGCAGAACCGGCACCAGGCGTTCCTTGCCGCCCTTGCCGATTATGCGCAGGACATCCGGCAGGGGAACGTCGCGGCCCTTCAGGCCAAGGGCTTCTGAAATCCTCAGGCCGCAGCCATAGAGAAGGGTCAGAACAGCCACATCCCGTGCCGCCACCCATGGCTTTTCCGACTGAAGCGCCACGGTGTCTATCATCGCGCTGGCGGCATCTTCGGCCAATGGTCTGGGCAGTTTCTTCTGGAACTTGGGCGAGCGTGTCGACAGGACCGCCGTGGCCTCGAAGCCTTCGCGTTCGGCAAGCCAGCGGTAGAAGCTTTTGACTGCCGAGAGTTTGCGCGCAAGCGAGCGGGCCCCGACCCCGGTGTGGCGGGCTTGAGCCATCCATGCGCGCATGTCACCGACCGTGATCCGCTCAAGCGCCTTGAGACCGGAGGGCGCGCCCTTGTGCAGGGTCATGAACGCGAGGAATTCTGCCAGATCGCCTTGATATGCGGTGATCGTGTTGTCCGAAGCCCCACTCAGCCCCTTTTGCGCGCTGAGCCAGTGTTCAAGCGCGTCGCGGGCGGCCGGTGAGATCAGGCTCAAGACAGCCAGCGGCGCATGGATCGTTCAAAAACGCCGGCAAAGAAGGACATAAGATCAGTACCCTGCTGGGGCGAGAACTGATGCGGATCTTCGGCACCCATGACAAGAAGCCCGGGCAGGCGGCCCTTGCCAAAATCCAGCTTGAGGCAGGCCTCGGAGCGAATCCAGTCGGCAGACTTGCCATAGACCGTGGATTGAGCGGCCTGAACCTGCCGCAGAGTGACCTGCCGCACCTGTCCGCCGCGCCCATGAGTGAGGTAATCGTCGACAAAGCCCGCCTTGGTCACGCGCAACACATCGCCCAACCGCTGTATCAGCGCCTCTTCATCGGGTTGCGCGGTCTCAAGCACGAGTACGATGGAATCCACGCGCAGGATCTCTGCGACCGGCCCGCCGAGATCACGCAGGAATACTTCGAAATCCAGTGGGTCCAGCATGCGCAGGACCGCGCGATGGACCTGATTGGTCCCTGCAAGATTCTCGTAGGCCGCTGCAATCACGCTGCGATGCGTGTCTTCAAGACGGTCCAGACGGGATTCAAGCCGTTCCATCGCGATGCCGCGCAGATCGACGATATTGCCGCCCATCGATTTTTCATTGGCTGCTATCAGGGCGTGCATCACGTCCTGATCATCCAGAATGGCATCGGGCTTCGAGATAATTGCTTCTCGAAGCATCTCGTCCAGTTTCGGGCTGCTGCTCATTTGTGCCTCTTGTCTCTTGCAGCGCGTTATAACATGAGTTTTGGGAAATGCGCCCCCAAAAAGCATCGCTTTGGCAGCAATTTTCGGCTGAATTTTGCCAGTTTACGCCGCGCTTGGACCCGAAGGTCGGGTTGAGACAGGGGCTGATCGCACTAGCTATCAGCATCATCTCGAAAGGACTTGGTATGTTTCGCATCCCGGCACTGATCTTTGGTCTCTTGTCCGCCAGTGCCGCTGCTGCGGATGTCTCGGTGCAGTTCCTTGAAGGCGCTCCCAAGGATCGTTTTCGCATCATGAACCTGTCGCAATGCGACACCGGGCCGATTGATGTAACGATCGATCTGAGCGGGTCAGCCGCCGGGTTGATCTTTGATACCACCGCACAAGGCGGCGGTGTTCAGGTCTTTCAGCCTTTCGAGCTGGTTGAAGGTGGCGAGCAGGTTGCAGGTTTCAGCGCTGTTTCGGACGGACAGGTCGAGCTTGTCCTGTCCTTGAGCGATTTGCCGGGGCTGGGTGCCGTGGCTTTCACGATTGACGTGGATGATACGCTTGCGGCCAGCAGCAATGGTCAAAGCAGGGTGTCAGACAGCGAGATCGCCGGAGCCACGATTCGCATCAGCAGAGCCGCCGGCACGCTTGAGGCGAAGTTCGACGGCTCGGCGCAGGCAGCGGTTGCGCTGCAGAATTGCACAAGCTGAAGAGAGCGCGAACCGGATGTCCGCATGTCGCTGAGATCGAGAGCAGGTATCAGAGAATTTTCTGTCCGGTCTTTGCCCAGTCACTCAGGAATTGCTCGAGGCCCTTGTCGGTCAGCGGATGGCTGGCAAGTTTCTTGATCACCTCGGGCGGTGCGGTCATGACATCAGCGCCAATCCGCGCACTTTCAAGAACGTGGTTCACCGAGCGGATCGACGCGGCAAGGATCTGCGTCTGGAACCCGTAATTGTCATACACCGTGCGAATATCGGCGATCAGGTCCATGCCGTCGATATTGATGTCGTCCAACCGCCCGATAAAGGGCGAGATGAACGTGGCACCGGCCTTGGCCGCGATCAGCGCCTGATTGGCTGAAAAGCACAGGGTGACATTGACCATCTTGCCTTCGCCCGTCAGCACCTTGCAAGCTTTCAGCCCATCCCAGGTCAGCGGCAGCTTCACGGCGATGTTGGGTGCGATATCGGCCAGCTTGCGGCCCTCGGCGATCATGGCGTCGGCCTCGGTTGCCACCACTTCGGCGCTCACTGGACCGTCTACAAGGTCACAGATCTCTTTGGTGACTTCCAGAATGTCACGACCTGATTTCAGGATCAGCGAGGGGTTGGTGGTCACACCATCGACCATGCCCAGATCGTTCAGTTCTGCGATTGCGTCGATTTCAGCGGTGTCTACGAAGAATTTCATCTGTGCGGCTCCTTTGATGGGTTGGCCTTCTGTTGGCTTGGCTTTACCCCATGAAGGCAGGGGCGGAAAGCCCCGGATTGGTCAACGGGGTGCTCAGGTGCAAGGCGAGGCGTTTTTCGACGAAGGGCAGCTGGTCGGGGTTCTGACAACCCAACCGCTGGGTCGCCCTCTCGATTACCGCGCGCCCGAAGGAGGCTGCCATCTGGGGGCTTTTGTCGAAGTGCCTCTTGGTCCGCGCAAGGTCTTGGGCGTGGTCTGGGGGGCAGGGCAGGGCGACTATGATCGTTCCAAGATTCGCGCCATCATTCGCGTATTGGACGCAGCGCCGATGCGCTCTGAACTGCGTGCATTTCTCGAGCGTGCCGCGGAATACACACTGACCCCGATGCCCGCCATGCTGCGGCTGGCCACACGGGCACCCGGTCTGGGCGATCCGCCCTCCATGCGCAAGATCTATCGGTTGGGGGACCGCGCCCCGGATCGGATGACGGAAGCGCGCACCCGCGTGCTTGAGACATTGCGCGACTATGGCGGGCTGGCCTTTACGCTGGGGGAAGTGGCCGAGATGGCGGGGGTTACCTCATCGGTCGTGAAGGGCTTGGTAAAACTTGGCGCAGTGCGCGAAGAAGACAGCCCACGCGACGTGCCGTTCCCGCGTTTGGATCCAGACCGCCCGAGCAAGGATTTGACCCAAGATCAGGCCGAGGCGGCCAGGGTGCTTCGAAACGGGCTGCGCAGCGGAACCTATGGCACGACTTTGCTGAAGGGGGTGACGGGGTCTGGCAAGACCGAGGTGTATCTTGAGGCTGTGGCCGAAACATTGCGCATGGGGCGACAGGCGCTTGTCTTGCTGCCCGAAATCGCGCTGACTGCCGAGTTTCTGTCGAGGGTTCAGGAGCGGTTCGGCGCGCGGCCCGCGGAATGGCATTCGGGCGCGACAATGACCGAACGTCGCCGTATCTGGCGCATGGTCGGTCAGGGAGAGGCGCAGCTGGTGGTCGGTGCGCGCTCATCCTTGTTTTTGCCGTTCCAGAACCTTGGACTGATCATCGTCGATGAAGAACACGATACCTCTTACAAGCAGGAAGACGGTGTTCTCTATAATGCGCGTGACATGGCGGTGCTGCGTGCCGCGCTTGGTGGGGCGCGGGTTGTTCTGGCAAGTGCGACGCCCAGTCTGGAAAGCTGGGCCAATGCGCAAGCGGGCAAATACGACAAGCTGGACCTGACAGCGCGGTTTGGCGAGGCGGTCCTGCCCGAGATGCGCGCGATCGATATGCGTGCCCAAAAGCTCGACAGCGGCCATTGGATATCTCCGGCCTTGCGCAGTGCTGTCCAAGCGCGGCTTGAACGGGGCGAGCAGGCATTGCTGTTCATCAATCGGCGCGGTTATGCCCCTGTCACCCTGTGTCGGGCCTGCGGGCATCAGATGGGCTGTGACGCCTGCGATGCGCGCATGGTTGAACACCGTTTCCTCAAGAGGCTGATGTGCCATCAATGCGGTGAGACGATCCCGGTTCCGACGACATGCCCGTCTTGCGGTGCCGAAGACAGGCTCGCCCCGGTCGGCCCCGGAGTCGAGCGATTGACGGAAGAGGCCGTGGCGCTGTTTCCCGATGCGCGGGTCGCAACCTTGAGTTCGGATATGTTCGGCAGCGCGCGCGCTTTGAAGGCCGAGATCGAAGGCATCGCTGCCGGTGCCGCTGATATCATCATTGGCACGCAGCTTGTGGCCAAGGGACATAACTTTCCGCTGTTGACGCTTGTTGGCGTGATTGACGCGGATCTGGGTTTGCAGGGATCCGACCTGCGTGCGGCTGAACGCACCTTTCAGTTGATGCGACAGGTGGCAGGCCGGGCCGGGCGGGCCGAGAAACCAGGAGAGGCCCTGTTGCAGACCTATCAGCCGGAACATCCGGTCATCCGTGCGATTCTGGGTGGGGATGAAGAGGCGTTCTGGCGTGCCGAGGCTGGCGAGCGGCAGGCTGCGGGTGTGCCCCCCTACGGGCGGATGGCCGGCATCATCCTGTCAGGCAGCGATGTGGGCGCGGTTTTCGATCTGGGCAATGCATTGGCGCGCGCCGATGGTGCCTTGCGTCAGATCGGAGCACAGGTTTTCGGGCCGGCACCGGCTCCGATTGCGCGCATTCGCGGACGCCATCGGGTCAGGTTGCTGGTGAAGGCTCCAAAAGGAGCCCCGCTGCAAGACGCCATCGCGCGCTGGATCGCGCCGTTTCGTCTCAAGGGCGACCTGCGGCTGAGCGTGGATATCGACCCGCAAAGTTTCTACTGACATTTGGACGCTTCCGGCTCAGGCCCGGTCTTTTGCTGGTCCCCTCTGCGGAACAGTCATGCACAGGTTAATTTTCTCTCGCCACGCGCTGGGCAGAGGCGTATTGGATAAGCATGTTCAGCCCGCTTCCCATTGCCCAGGCGCAGTCTCTTCCGTTTTGGCGCAGACCTCTCACGCTGCTGTTTCTCATGGCAGCGGCGATGCCGATCGCCTTTGCGACCTGGTCGGCCCTTCTGAACAATTTTGTCATTGAGGTCGCCGGATTTGACGGGAGCGATATCGGCTGGCTGCATACGGTGCGTGAAATACCCGGTTTTCTTGCCGTCGGCGTCATCGCGATCATCATTTTCGTGCGTGAGCAGGTTTTGGCGATGGTGTCGCTGATCCTTCTGGGTGTGGCGACGGCGATCACCGCGTGGTTTCCGTATATGGCCGGTATCCTGACGATCACCATGCTCAGTTCTATCGGCTTTCACTATTACGAGACGGTCAATCAATCGCTGCAACTGCAATGGTTGGACAAGGAACGCGCCCCGCAAACGCTTGGCTGGCTTCTGGCGGCCGGTTCGGGGACCACCTTGGCTGCTTATGGTGTGATTGTGTTGCTTTGGGAGCCTTTGAACCTCACATACAACATCGTCTACATGATTTCAGGCGGGATCACAGCGGTGATCGCTCTGATCGCGCTTTTCGCCTATCCGCAATTCGAGGCCCCTCATCCGCAAGTCAAGAAGATGATCCTGCGCCGGCGCTATTGGCTGTATTATGCGCTGCAGTTCATGTCGGGTGCGCGCCGCCAGATCTTCGTGGTTTTTGCCGGCTTCATGATGGTCGAAAAATTCGGGTTTGCCGTTCATGAGATCGCCGCGCTTTACATGATCACGCTGGTGGCAAACATTCTGTTCGGGCCGCTCATCGGCAAAGCCGTGTACATCTTTGGCGAACGCCGTGCGCTTGCCTTTGAGTATGTCGGCCTGACACTGGTGTTTCTGGCTTATGGTGGACTTTATTACTTTGGCTGGGGCGTGATGATTGCCTCGGCGCTGTATCTGATCGACAATCTGTTTTTCGCACTGGCATTGGCGCTCAAGACCTATTTCCAGAAGATCGCCGATCCGGCAGATATTGCTCCGACGGCTGCTGTCGCCTTTACGATCAACCACATCGCGGCGGTGTTCCTGCCCGCTGGTCTTGGCTATCTCTGGCTTGTGTCGCCGACTGGCGTATTCTGGCTGGCGGCGATGTTGGCGATGCTGTCGCTTCTGCTGGCGCTGATGATACCGCGCCACCCCGAACCCGGAAACGAAACCATCTTCAAGCGGTTCGCCCCCGCACCGGCGGAGTAAACCTTTGAGCGTCGAGGGCCGGTTCGTGACAGGCTCGACCATGGGTCATGTCGTGCGCATGACGATGACCGGGGCGGCCGGCATCACCTTTGTCTTTCTCGTGGATGCGATGAACCTGTTTTGGGTGGCCCTGCTGGGGGATGCCCGCATGGTTGCGGCCATCGGTTTTGCCTTTGCGATCCAGTTCTTTTCCGTCTCGTCCGGCATCGGGCTGATGATCGCGGCCACGGTTCTGGTGTCGCGCGCCATTGGCGCGGGCCGACGTGAAGAGGCACGTGAGATCGCAGGCAGTGCGATGGCCATTGCCTGTGTGATCCAGTCGCTCATGGCCGTGATCGTGATCACGTTCCGCTATGACATTCTTGAGTTTGCAGGCGCGCGTGATGAAACGCTCGAGCTGTCGGCACGCTATCTGCTGTTTACGCTTCCCTCGCTGGTGTTGATGGTCATCGGTATGGTCGGTAGCGGGGCTATTCGCGCAGATGGCGACGGGAAACGTGCCATGTATGTCACGCTGACCTCGGGCACCGTCTCGCTCTTTATGGATCCTTTCCTGATCTACTATCTTGCGCTGGGTCTGGATGGAGCTGCCATCGGGTTGAACATCTCGCGGCTCATTCTGATGGGCATGGCGCTTTACTTTGCGACCCGGGTGCATGATCTGGTCGCCCGGCCCACCTGGACGCGCACAGTGTTCTTTCTGGGCCCCTTCATGGCCGTGGCGTTTCCGGCGATCCTGACGCAAATGGCCACGCCGTTCGGCAATTACGTTCTGACGACCGTGCTGGCGCAGTTTGGCGATGACGCGGTGGCAGGATGGGCGGTTGTCAGCCGTTTGACGGTAGTGGCTTTTGGCGGGATTTTTTCTCTGTCCGGGGCCATAGGCGGGATCTTTGGGCAGAACTATGGGGCCGGCAAACATGAACGGCTGGTCAGCACCTATCGCGATGCCATGATCTTTTGCATCGGCTACACGCTGGTTGTCTGGGGGCTTCTGGTGATCTTTGGGGATGCGGTGGGAGAGGCTTTCGGCCTCACGCAGGGCGGGAAGGACGTTCTGCATGCCTTCACCCATATCGGGGCCGGGGCATTCCTGTTTACTGGAGCCTACTTTGTCTCGAACGCGGCCTTCAATGCGCTGGGGCGGCCGACACGGGCGACACTGCTGACCTGGATCCGCGATGGATTGTTGACCTGGCCCGTAGCCGTCTGGCTGGCCGGGATCGCGGGGGCCGTCGGAGTGATCTATGCACAGGCGGTTCTGGGGGTGGCGATTGGTCTTGTCTCGGCCCTCTGGGGCTGGCACTTCGTGCGCCATATCGGTGATGTGCCGGTTCAGGTCGATCTCAAGACGCGCCGGGGCTGGCGCGATATCAACACACACCGGAGGCGCTGATGCCAACATTTACCGCACTGACGACGTTAGCAGGCAAGAAACAGGGCGAAGCACTGGGTGAAGCGCTTGAGCGTATGGTTCCGGAACCGACTGGGATTGGCGTCTTCGAGATGGAGGACGGGTCCGGCCTTTGGGAGGTTGGCGGTTACTTCACCCACGCGCCGGATGAGACCGCTCTGGCTGTTCTGGCCGCGGCGTTCGGGGCGCAACCCTTTGTCGTCTCTGAACTCCCCGAGACCGATTGGGTCGCCCATGTCAGGCGTGAACTGTCACCTGTGCGGGCCGGGCGCTTCTTTGTCTATGGCAGTCACGATGCGGACAAGGTGCCCGGGGATAGCGTGCCGCTCTTGATAGAGGCGGCCATGGCATTTGGCACCGGGCATCACGGAACGACCTTGGGTTGTCTGCGTGCGTTGGACCGTCTGATGAGCGAGGGGTTCAAGGCCTGGACGGTGGCCGATATCGGCTGTGGCACCGCTGTGCTGGCCATGGCGGCGGCACGCGTTTGGGGGGACGCCAAGGTCCTGGCAAGCGACATTGACCCGGTTGCAGTCGATGTGGCCGAGGCAAACCTGCGCTCCAACGGGATGGAAGGCCGCGTGCTGTGCATAGAGGCAGCGGGCTTTGATCATCCCGAATTGCAAACGCATGCGCCCTACGATCTGATTTTCGCAAATATCCTGAAAGGTCCTCTTGTCGCCCTCTCTCCGGACCTTGCGCGCCACAATTCGCATGAAGGATTCGTGATTCTTTCGGGGATTCTGAACGAACAGGCCGATCAGGTGATCGAGGTTTATCAAGCCAACGGATACAGCCTTGTATCAAACGATAGTATTGTCGATTGGACGACGCTAATCCTTCAAAACAAGGCCTAATTGAGCCTTTGTTTTAGGGAAAATGGGGCAGTTGCCCAGATTTTGCCACATTTCAGACTTATCAAATTCACATCCGCTGGTGGGGGCCAGTATGGAGTATCCGTCATGGGATTGGGTGACGAGAAAAACCAATTCAAAAAGCGTTTGCGTGTTTTGGAACGCAAGAATCGGGCAATGGAGCGCGGGTTTACGACCCATTTGCGCTCCGATGGTCTGCTGATCGTAAAACCCAAGCGGCGCAGTTTTTTGCTGTCAGGCAAATCCATTTTGTTGTTTGCTTGCGCGTTTATCGCATTCAAGGGGCTTGCCCTGGCTCAGGTGGGGCAGGTCACCTATGACGATCGTATCGCCGAGTTATCGCGAGGCACAATTGTCGAACAGGCGGGTGCTTTCGTGATGCAGGCCGATCCTGCGTCTCAGTTTGTTGCACAGCATTTGAGGACCGTTTTGCAGTAATATTGCAAGACGATCTGTATTTTAAGAGTTTTTGAGAACGTAAAACATTGGTAAAGAGTAATGCGCCGCGCTGACCTCAAGGTCGCGCGGCGCAGTTTTTTTCAGCGTCCATTGTGCAGTTCGCTTAGCGCAGTGTGGATGTCACAGCGACGCCGTCGATGTCGCCACGGACCAAGCCGATGTCTTCCAGTTCACGGTCCGACAGTTTGGAGAGCGCATTGCGTGTCGCGCGTGCGTCGTTCCATGCCACGACGGTGGCGATGAGTGAGTTCACAGCACCGCCGATGCGACCAAACAGGCCGGGCGCGCCATAGGTGGTACGGGTTGTGTCGAAAGCAGCCATTTCCAGTCTCCTTAGTTTAGCGTTGCTATCTCGCGTTTCGATCAACGGCAGATAGGGGCCAAATTTCAGGGCGGCAAGCCGCGAAAAATGCATGTGCGTCATGCGTTTTCTGCATGGCTCATTTCCGGCATAAGTTAATGTAATTTAACCAAGAATTCGGATCAGGATATGTCGTTTCCGACGTTGCGGAGGTCGAATTTGAGCCTTTGGTCGCGCCATGAACGTCAGGTGTCGGTTTTGTCTTTTGTTTTTGAATGCCTTTGCAGGTGTTCGCGTTTCGTGCTACTGGCGTAAAAAAGCAACAATCAGGCTGAGCAGGGTCGAACATGCGCGTCTTGGGAATTGATCCCGGCCTCAGGAACTTGGGATGGGGCATCATCGAATCGCGCGGATCGCGTTTGAGCCATGTCGCCAACGGCGTGTGCCGCACGGTTCCGGGGGATCTGGCCTCGCGATTGCTGGCTCTCCATCAGCAGTTGACCGAGGTTCTGACCACGCATAAGCCCGAGGCCGTCGCGGTCGAACAGACCTTTGTGAACAAGGACGGGGCGGGAACCCTCAAGCTGGGGCAGGCGCGGGGTATTGCGATGTTGGTGCCGGCACAATTCGGTCTGACTGTCGGTGAATATGCGCCCAACAAGATCAAGAAAACCGTCGTTGGCGTGGGCCATGCCGACAAGGTGCAGGTCGATCACATGGTGCGGATGCAATTGCCGGGCTGTAATCCTGAAACTCCGGACGCGGCCGATGCGCTGGCTATTGCCATTTGCCACGCGTTCCATTTGCAAAGCGCGCAGGCGATGACGCGGGCCGTCGGGGTGGGAACATGATTGGCCGGCTCACAGGACGGTTGGAGTACCGCACCACGGACCACGTGCTGATCGACGTGCGCGGCGTAGGCTATATCGTCTATGTTTCGGAGCGGACCATGGCGGGCCTTCCCGGACCGGGCGAAGCGGTGTCGCTGTATATCGACATGGTCGTGCGCGAAGATCTGATGCAGCTTTTCGGATTTCCAAGCCTGATGGAAAAGGAATGGCACCGGTTGCTGGTCAGTGTGCAGGGTGTAGGTGCAAAGGCCTCTCTGGCAATTCTGGGCGCTTTGGGGCCAGATGGCATCGGGCGCGCGATTGCTTTGGGTGACTGGAATGCGGTGCGCGCGGCCAAGGGCATCGGACCAAAGATCGCACAGCGCGTGGTGTTGGACCTCAAGGACAAAGCGCCGTCCGTGATGGCCATGGGTGCCACGATCGCACAATCATCGGGCGGACTGGATGATGTCTTGGAGCCCAGTGAAGCAAACCCCGCCCCACACCGCTCGGCACCAGTTCCGGGGCTCGCGGCGGCGCAGGCCGATGCGCTGTCTGCGCTGTCCAACCTGGGCTATGGTCCATCCGAAGCAGCTTCGGCCGTGGCCGAAGCGGGCGGAGCGAACCCCGAAGCTGATGCGCCTGTGCTAATCCGTGCCGCGCTTAAGCTGCTGGCACCGAAAGCGTAGCGGGATGACAGAGGCTGATCCCACACTGCGCCCCGAGCCGTTGCCGGAAGACAATGATCGCGCCTTGCGCCCTCAGATGCTGGGCGACTTCATTGGTCAGGCCGAGGCGCGTGCCAATCTGCGTGTCTTCATCCAATCCGCCCGTCAGCGTGGCGAGGCGATGGATCACACCCTGTTTCACGGCCCGCCCGGCCTTGGGAAAACGACACTTGCACAGATCATGGCGCGCGAACTGGGCGTCAATTTTCGCATGACATCAGGCCCCGTTCTGGCGAAGGCGGGCGATCTGGCGGCAATTCTGACCAACCTCGAAGCGCATGATGTGCTTTTCATTGACGAGATTCATCGGCTCAATCCTGCCGTCGAAGAGGTGCTTTATCCTGCACTGGAAGACTTTGAGCTCGATCTGGTGATCGGCGAAGGCCCGGCGGCACGGACAGTGCGCATCGAGCTTCAGCCGTTCACTCTGGTTGGAGCGACCACAAGGATGGGGCTTTTGACCACGCCTTTGCGCGACCGGTTCGGCATCCCTGTGCGATTGCAGTTTTACGAGATTGATGAGCTGCACGAAATCGTGACGCGCAACGCGCGCAAACTTGGCGCGCCTGCCGATGATGCCGGTGCGCTTGAGATTGCCCGACGCGCGCGGGGCACTCCCCGGATCGCCGGACGGTTGTTGCGCCGGGTTGTGGATTTCGCGGTGGTCGAAGGCGACGGGACGATTTCGCAGGCGCTTGCAGATCGTGCGCTGACCCGGCTTGGTGTGGATCATTTGGGCCTCGATAGTGCGGATCGGCGGTACTTGCGTCTGGTGGCGGAAAACTATGCGGGTGGACCTGTTGGTGTTGAAACCCTGTCAGCGGCTCTCAGCGAAGCGCGCGACGCCGTGGAAGAGGTCATCGAGCCATATTTGTTGCAACAGGGTCTGATCCAAAGGACACCGCGTGGCCGGATGCTGGCGCAAAAGGCGTGGGATCATCTGGGGCTGCCCGCGCCCAAAGGGCAGAACGACCTGTTCGGCTAGGCGTTGCAACGGAAACGAGCTGTAAAGACAAGACGATGCAGGTTGACGAGATAGAAAAGCTTTTCACGCGCGACGACGGGCAGTTTCTGTTCGCGCGCTGGGGCAGACCGATTGCACCTGTGATCTTCGGTGTCCAAGAGCAGACCCTTGAGGTTGTGAAAGGCGCGCTTGAGGCCTTGTGTGTTCTGTCTGGTCACCACATGGCCGAGACGGATCCGGAACTGGGCGCGAACTTCATGATGTTCTTTTTCCGCGAGTGGTCCGAACTGCCCCAGGTTCCCAACCTCGACCGGCTTGTCCCTGATCTTGAACCCTTGGTTGCGCGCCTCGAGCAGGCGGACGCAAATCAGTATCGGGTGTTTCGCTTTGACGAGACCGGCGCGATCAAGGCGGCTTTCGTGTTTTTGCGCATGGACAGGCATCTCGAGGCGGTTCCGGCCGAAACTCTGGCATTGTCGCAAGTGGTGCAAACCATGTTGCTGTGGTCGGACATGGCGTTCCGGTCGCATTCTCCGCTGGCGGTTGCCGGTGACACAACCGTACTGCGCCCCGAAATCGCCGACCTGATCCGCGCGGCATATGATCCGGTGCTTCCGCATGCGGCGCGGGATGCGTCTTACGCCCTGAGACTGGCGGCGCGGATCGCGGCGGCCCCGCGCCAGTAGGAGCGAGCCTGCCTTTGAGCTGGGGTGCATCGCCTTGATCTGGCCGGGTCCCGCCCATATGGTCCGGCTTCAACCAAGGATCATCTCATGAGCCAGACGCACATCTTTCCCGTGACCGTCTATTACGAAGACACCGACATGGCCGCGATTGTGTATTACGCGAATTATCTGCGGTTCATCGAACGCGCGCGCTCGGAAATCGTCGAAGAGATGGGAGTTGACCAGAACGCCATGCGTGCGGACGGGATCGTCTTTGCCGTAACGCGGGTCGAGGCCGATTACATCGGATCGGCCCGTCTGGGAGACCGGCTGACCATCCTCACCCAACATTATGCTCAAAGTCCCGTACGCTGGATGTTCGATCAGACGGTCAAACGGGGCGAAGAGGTGATCTTTCGCGCCCTTGTAACAGCGGTTTGCATGACGACCGAGGGCCGTCCGACACGCCTGCCGGCAGAGATTCGCGCATTGATGCGATCAAAGCCTGGTGAATGATCCGGATTTCTTGGCTTTCCCCTTAAATCTCGGCTAAGGTGTGATCAAATAAGGCCCCAAGAATGGCCGTTATAAATGAGCAGGTAGATGGAAGCAGAGATTCTGGCGCAGGCGCAGGAGATTGATTTCTCTATGTGGGGCCTTTTTGCACGCGCCACACTAACAGTTAAACTCACGATGTTGGTTCTGATCCTGGCCTCGTTCTGGGCCTGGGCCATCATTATTCAAAAGCTCATTCTGTATCGGGCTGCGCGCAGTGAAGCAGGCGTGTTCGATCGCCAGTTCTGGTCGGGCGAACCGCTTGATGCGCTGTATGAGCAAATAGGCCCGCAGCCGGATGGACGCGCGGAACGGATTTTCGCCGCAGGCATGACGGAATGGCGGCGCTCTCACCGGGATGACGGTGGGCTGATTGCCGGTGCGCAGGCGCGCATTGACCGCAGCATGGATGTTGCGATCGCCAAAGAGACCGAAGAGTTGCAAAAGGGGCTGACGGTCTTGGCGACCGTGGGCTCGACGACACCGTTCATCGGTTTGTTCGGCACCGTCTGGGGCATCATGAATGCCTTTATCGAGATTGCCGAACAGCAAAACACCAGCCTTGCCGTTGTCGCCCCCGGTATTGCCGAGGCGTTGCTGGCAACGGGTCTGGGCCTTCTGGCGGCGATCCCGGCTGTGATATTTTACAACAAGTTGTCTTCGGACAGTGACGGCATCGTCGCTGGCTATGAGGCATTCGCGGATGAATTCGCAACCATCCTCTCGCGCCAGTTGGATTCCTGAGCGATGGGTGCCGGAGTAGCACAACGTGACAGTGGCGGAGGTGGCCGGCGAAGACGCCGCTCACGGGCCAGGCCAATGGCTGAAATCAACGTCACGCCCTTTGTGGACGTGATGATGGTGCTTTTGATCATTTTCATGGTCGCCGCGCCCTTGCTGACCGTGGGCGTGCCGGTTGAACTTCCCAAGACCGCGGCCACGGCGTTGAGCGCAGATCAGGAAGAACCTCTCACAATCACGATCACCGCGTCAGGCGACGTTCAGATACAAACGACGGATGTTGCGCGCGAACAGCTTGTGTCGCGGCTGCGTGCGATTGCGGCTGAACGCGAGTCCGATCGCGTGTTCCTGCGGGCCGACGGAGCGGTGAGTTATGAAACCGTGATGCAGATCATGGGTGCGCTGAATGCCGGTGGTTTTGCCAGCATCAGCCTTGTGACAGATGTTGGCGGTCCGACGCTGACCGAGACAGACGGGTGATGCCAGCGTGCAGACCGGCACCTATATCTCGGGCGCAGGCCATCTGGCTCTGATTGGATGGGCTTTTTTTGGTGGCGTATTCAATCCGGAACCCTTGCCCTTTGAGGTGCAGGAAGTGGCTGTGATCTCCTCGGCCGAGTTTGACGCGATCCTGGCGGCGCAACAACCACCCGGTGTTGGTGGCGAACCTGCCGCGATCACGCCGCCTGATACACCTGTTCAGGAGCCGGAACTCGTGCCCACGCCGGATCCGGAAACCGAGCGTACTCCGCCCGAAGCCGCAGAAGCAACTCCGCCTGACGAAACGCCGGTCGAGGCCCCCGTGGTTGTTCCGCCCGCCGAGGTGACGGATACAAGTCCTGAATTGACACCACCGGGTTCAGATGTGGCGGTTGCCGTGCCGATTGATGAGAGGCCACAACCCCGCCCGGTCGAGCGTGTGGCACCCGAAGCCGTCGCGGCACCCGATCCTGAAGCGGCCCCCGATGAGATCGAGCGCGAGGCGGTGACACCGGAGGAGGGCGAGACAGAGTCTCCGCAAGAGCCTCAGGAAGCGACAGCGCCAGAAGAGGCAGCGACCGAAATCGTCACGGAGGCCGAAGTGCCGGCCGGCGCGCCGACGCGCTCGATCCGCCCGGCAACACGTCCGACCCGCGTTGCGGCAGAGGTGCCGCCCCCTGCGCCTCAGGCGACGGCTGATGCGGTTGATGATGCTGTTGCGGCGGCGCTTGCGGATGCCGCGCAATCGCAGGTGCAGCGCGCGCCCAGCGGTCCGCCGCTTTCGGCGGGCGAAAAGGATTCCTTGCGGGTGGCTGTGTCAAGCTGCTGGAACGTCGGCTCGCTCTCGACGGCCGCATTGCAGACCACCGTCGTTGTCCGCGTTGCCGTCGAGGAAGACGGGCGTCCCGTTTCGGGGTCCATCGACATGCTGTCCTTTTCGGGCGGGACTGAAGCTGCCGCCCGGCAAGCCTTTGAGGCTGCGCGGCGTGCAATCATTCGTTGCGGCGCGCGCGGTTTTCAACTGCCAGCCGAAAAATACGATCAATGGCGGGAAATTGAGATGACATTCAATCCCGAAAACATGAGGATCAGATAATGGCTCAAATCATGCGCATTCTTCTGGTTTTGCTGATCTTGCCGCTCATCTCTGTGGTGAGCGCGCAAGCGCAAACAGGACCCCTTCGGATCGAGATCACCGAAGGTGTGATCGAGCCATTGCCTTTTGCGGCTCCCGATTTTGTTGCCGACAATGCGCAAGCGGCGCAATACGGACGTGACATCGCGCGCGTGATCGCTGCCGATCTGACGGGAACGGGGCTGTTCCGCGAGATTTCGTCAAATGCCTTCATCAGCCAGATCAGCGATTTCAGCGCGCCAGTGCAATACGCAGACTGGAAGGCGATCAACGCGCAGGCACTGATCACCGGTGGCGTGTCATTGCAAGGTGGGCAACTGGTTGTGCGCTTTCGGGTTTATGACGTCTTTTCCAACGCCGAGCTTGGCAGCGGGTTGCAATTTGCCGGCCCGCCCGAAGGGTGGCGGCGCATGGCGCATAAGGTGGCGGATGCCGTCTATAGCCGGATCACGGGCGAAGGTGGTTACTTTGACAGCCGCGTGGTGTTCGTTTCGGAAAGCGGGCCGAAAAATGACCGGCGCAAGCGTCTGGCAATCATGGATTACGACGGTGCCAATGTGCAGTATCTGACCGATGCGAGCTCCATCGTGCTTGCTCCTCGCTTTTCACCCACTGGCGACCGTGTGCTTTACACGTCTTATGAAACCGGTGCCCCGCGCATCTATGTGCTGGATGTCGGCTCGGTGCAGCGCCGCGTGCTGGAACAGCAGGAGGGCACCATGAGTTTCGCCCCGCGCTTTGCGCCGGATGGAAACACGGTTGTGTATTCACTGACCCAGGGCGGTAACTCGGATATTTTCAAGCTGGATCTGCGCAGTGGTCAATCTCAGCGCCTCACCAGCGCGCCGTCGATCGAAACGGCCCCCAGCTTTTCACCCGATGGCAACAGGATCGTGTTTGAAAGCGACAGGTCCGGTACCCAGCAGCTTTATGTCATGCCGGCAAATGGTGGCGAGGCGCAGCGCATCAGCTTTGGGCAGGGCCGATATGGCACGCCGGTCTGGTCTCCGCGCGGAGATCTCATCGCCTTTACCAAGCAAAACAAGGGCCGGTTCCACATCGGCGTGATGCGTGTCGATGGCAGCGAAGAGCGTTTGTTGACCGCGTCATTCCTGGACGAAGGCCCGACATGGGCCCCGAATGGCCGGGTCATCATGTTCGCGCGTGAAACTCGGGGCGAACAGGGATCAGTTTCACTTTATTCGGTGGATATTACCGGACGCAATCTGAGGCCGGTACGGACGCCAGAGGGCGCTTCGGATCCTGCCTGGTCGCCTTTGCAGAATTAAGCGCATTGGCGAGGGGAACGTTCACAAATTATGGCAATCATGCTAAAAACAGGGCGATAAAGCCCAAAGTAAAGAGGCAAAGGGTATGATAAACCTTACCAAAGCAGCAATGATCAGCGCCGTTCTGGTGCTGGGGGCTTGCAGCAATGCAACCGACTGGAATGACACAAATGCCGTGGATCTGAACGGAGCCGGTTCCGCAGTTGCCGGTTCGCCCCAAGATCCTACATCTCCGGCGCATTTCCAGCAGGTTGTCGGCGACCGGATCTTTTTCGCAGTGGATCAGTCCACGCTGAGTTCTGAGGCACAATTGATCCTGCAAGCTCAGGCAAACTGGTTGCTGGCCAACACCGATTACTCCGCCACGATCGAGGGTCATGCCGATGAGCAGGGCACACGGGAGTACAACATCGCACTGGGCGCGCGTCGCGCAACGGCCGTTCGCGAGTATCTGGTACAGCGGGGCATTCCCGGGTCGAGGCTGAGCACCGTGAGCTATGGCAAGGAACGCCCGGTCGAGATTTGCTCGGATGAAGCCTGTTATTCCAAGAACCGTCGGAGCGTAACGGTTCTGACCAGCGGACTCACGGGGTAGGGCGATGAAAACCTGGGCCGTTGTTGCGATTTGCGCCTTGGTCGCGCTTTCGCCGATCCGCGCAGCAGCGCAGGATCAGCAGACGCTTGCCGATATCCGCCAGGAACTCAACGTGCTGTTTGTCGAGATTCAGCGCCTCAAGCGCGAACTCTCGACCACAGGCGGACCTGACGTGGCGGTTACCGGGGGCACTGTTCTTGATCGCATGAACTCGATCGAGGCGGAACTTCAGAGACTGACCGCGCGGACAGAAGAACTGAGTTTCCGGGTGGACCGTGTGGTTCAGGATGGAACCAATCGGATCGGAGATCTCGAGTTTCGTCTTGTCGAGCTTGAAGGCGGTGACGTCAGCGCCTTGGGCGAGACGACGACCCTTGGCGGCGATACGGGTGTGTCTTCATCTCAGACCTCTTCGTCACAGACGTCTGTCGTGACTGCACCGACGGAACTCGCCGTAGGCGAAGAGGCCGATTTCAGGGCGGCCCAAGCGGCAATGGAGGCGGGCAACTTTGACGAGGCTGTGGTTTTGCTTGAAGGCTTCAATCAGGCCTATCCGGGCAGTCCGCTTGCCGCCGAAGCCTCGTTGCGGCGGGGGCAGTCGCTCAAGGCTTTGGGGGATACCCGCGAAGCGGCCCGCGCGTTCCTTGAAAGCTATACCGCGTCACCTGACGGCCCGGTTGCGCCCGATGCCGTGCTTGAATTGGGCACCGCTTTGAGAAACCTTGGCAAGATCCGCGAAGCCTGTGTTACCCTTGGCGAGGTCGCAGCGCGCTATCCAACGTCTGGCGCTGTCGGCAAGGCTCAGGACGAAATGGTGGCTCTGGGGTGTAGTTGAGACCCGTAGATGACAATATCCTTGAAGTAATTCGAAAGGAATTTCGCGCGAACCCGCCCGCCAGGCTTGGCGTCGCGGTGTCGGGAGGCAGCGATTCGGTCGCTCTTTTACACGCGCTTTCACAAGTGTTCTCTGCTCAGCGCAACATGCTGCATGCGGTGACTGTCGATCACGGTCTGCGCGACGGTTCTCTGGCCGAGGCGCGTCAGGTGGCGCAGATGGCGCAGGAATTGAACATCCCGCATACCATTTTGTCATGGGAGGGGTGGGACCGGCAGGGTAATCTGCAAGCCCACGCCCGTCAGGCCCGGTATGACCTGATGACGCGTTGGGCCAAAGAGAATGAGATCGCGGTTCTTGCTCTTGGACACACTGCCGATGATCAGGCCGAGACGGTATTGATGCGCCTTGCGCGCGCCTCGGGTGTTGACGGGCTGGCGGGCATCCCGCGTCGCCGCATGGTTCAGGGCATCACTCTGGTGCGGCCTCTGCTGGATGTTTCGCGGGCGGATCTGCGCGCCTACCTGAGCAAGCATGGCCAAGGCTGGATCGAGGATCCAAGCAATGATGATCCTCGCTTTGAGCGCGTCAGGATGCGCGCGGCCTCGGGGATGCTGGCCGAACTGGGACTGACGGTCGACGCATTGGCGGAAGTTGCGCGCAACATGGCCCGCAGCCGCGAAGCGCTTGATTGGTATACCTTTGTCGCTGCCCGTGAAGCGGTTCAGTTGGATTTCGGGGACGTCCTGATTGATCTGCGCCGTTTTCGCACCTTGCCCGAAGAGATTGCCCGCAGGCTTCTGGTGCAGGCCCTGTCATGGATCGGCGGCGGCCCTTATCAACCGCGCCGAGAGGCGGTCATGGAGGCGCTGGCCTCGATCCGGGCCTGCAAGACCACCACGTTACATGGCTGCATCGTTCTGTCTCATTCCGGTCTGATCTGGATCTGTCGTGAGTTCAACGCGGTGCGCAGGCTTGAAGCCGACGCGGATAACATCTGGGACAGGCGTTGGCGCATCGCCGATCACGACGCCTCTCAGACCGATCTGCGACTTCGGGCGCTGGGCCGCGCAGGTATTGTTCAATGTGGCGACTGGAAGCAAACCGGCAGACCTTACGCCGCGCTCATGTGCTCTCCGTCGGTCTGGCGTGGCGATCAGGTTGTGGCCGCGCCACAGGCTGGATTGGACAGTTCTGTGCGCATCGAATTGATCGCTGGCGCAGAAGAGTTCTTTGCATGCATTTTATCGCATTGAACCTCGCCACATCCTCTCTATCTTATACCTGAACGGGCCAGAGATCAGTCCTGCCCGAATTCTTAGGAGAGATTTCCTTGGGAAATGCACGCAATATAGCCTTCTGGGTCGTCCTGTTTCTGTTGATCCTGGCGCTTTTCAACCTGTTCAGCGGCCCGAACACCACGATGCAAAGCCGCGAAATCAGCTATTCTGAATTTGTGTCCTCGGTTGAGGCCGGCAATGTCGGGCAAGTGACATTGGATGGTGAGCAGGTTCGCTTCCGTGGCTCGGATGGTCAGGACTATGTCACGATCAAGCCGGAAGACGCTGAAATCACGACCCTTCTGATCAACAACAATGTTCCCGTTCGCGCGGAACAACAGCAACAATCCGGTTTTCAGTCTTTCCTGATTTCTTTGTTGCCGTTCCTGCTGCTGATTGGCGTGTGGGTCTATTTCATGAACCGCATGCAAGGACGTGGCGGCGGTGGCGCGATGGGATTTGGCAAGTCCAAGGCCAAGATGCTGACCGAAAAGCATGGTCGCGTGACATTTGACGATGTGGCGGGCATTGATGAAGCCAAGGAAGAGCTGGAAGAGATCGTGGAATTCCTGCGCAATCCGCAGAAATTCTCGCGTCTTGGCGGCAAGATCCCCAAAGGTGCGCTTCTTGTTGGCCCTCCGGGTACAGGTAAGACCCTGCTTGCGCGCGCCATTGCCGGTGAAGCGGGTGTGCCGTTCTTCACAATCTCGGGTTCCGATTTTGTCGAGATGTTCGTTGGTGTGGGTGCATCCCGGGTGCGCGACATGTTCGAACAGGCCAAGAAGAACGCGCCCTGTATCGTGTTCATCGACGAGATCGACGCGGTCGGTCGCCATCGCGGTGCCGGTTATGGCGGCGGTAACGACGAACGCGAACAAACGCTCAACCAGTTGCTGGTCGAAATGGACGGGTTCGAAGCGAATGAAGGTGTGATCATCATCGCGGCAACCAACCGTAAAGATGTTCTGGACCCGGCCTTGCTGCGTCCGGGCCGCTTTGACCGCCAGGTGACGGTGGGCAATCCCGATATCAAGGGTCGCGAAAAGATCCTTGGTGTGCACGCACGCAAGACGCCTCTGGGTCCCGATGTGGATTTGCGCATCATTGCGCGCGGAACGCCCGGCTTTTCTGGTGCCGATCTGGCGAACCTTGTGAACGAGGCAGCGCTGATGGCTGCGCGCGTGGGTCGTCGTTTTGTGACGATGGAAGATTTCGAGAACGCCAAGGACAAGGTCATGATGGGGGCCGAACGGCGCTCGATGGTTCTGACGGCGGATCAAAAGGAAAAGACGGCCTATCATGAAGCAGGCCATGCGGTTGTGGGCCTTGCCCTGCCGGAGTGTGATCCGGTCTACAAGGCAACGATCATCCCGCGCGGTGGTGCGTTGGGTATGGTTGTGTCCTTGCCCGAAATCGACCGGTTGAACTGGCAAAAGCAGGAGTGTCAGCAAAAGCTGGCCATGACCATGGCCGGCAAGGCTGCTGAGATCCTCAAATACGGCGAGGACAATGTCTCGAACGGGCCGGCTGGTGATATTCAACAAGCCTCGGCTCTGGCGCGCGCCATGGTGCTGCGCTGGGGGATGTCGGACAAAGTCGGCAACATCGACTATGCCGAAGCGCATGAAGGGTATCAGGGGAACACAGCGGGCTTTTCGGTCTCGGCTCATACGAAGGAGTTGATCGAGGACGAAGTCAGGACCTTTATTCAGGACGCCTATGAGCGCGCAAAGGCCATCCTGATCGAACGCCATGATGAATGGGAACGTCTGGCACAGGGACTGCTGGAGTATGAGACGCTCACGGGCGAAGAAATCAAGCGGGTGATCCGGGGCGACCCGCCCCATGCAAGCGATGATGATGCGCCTGGCTCGGACGAAGGCAGCGCGCCCAGCGTGACGGCTATTCCCAAGACGAAGAAGGCCAAGAAAACCCCGCCGGATGGTGGGATGGAGCCGGAACCGTCGATCTGATAGCAAAGCTTTGCAACATCAGAACCGGGCACCTTTGCGGGTGCCCGGTTTTTCTTTGCGCAGTTGCCCCGTTGACAATTTCGCGCGGCTCGGGCGCTTTGACGGGGTCAGAGAATGGAGGGCGCAATGCCGACGATGATTGAGGGCGGATACCGGGGACAGGTCGTTTGGCTGGGCTATGTGCCCGAAGACGCCGGCTTGCAATCGACTGCCTTGGATCGCGTCGACATGGGGTTTCACGGCGTCACAGGCGAAAAGCACTCAGGCGAGACACGCCCGTCCTGCTCGCGCATGACGATGCTTTATCCAAAAGGGACGAAAGTGCGCAATGTGCGACAGCTGACCATTCTCAGTCAGGAAGAGCTGGACGGGATCGCACGTGACATCCAGCTGGACAAGCTGGACCCGGGCTTGCTGGGGGCGTCCATTGTGCTGTCGGGTATTCCCGATTTCACCCATGTGCCGCCCTCGTCTCGGCTGGTGGCACCGTCTGGACTTACGCTGACCATAGATATGGAAAACCTGCCTTGTGTCTTTCCCGGTCGGGAAATCGAAGAAAACGCACCCGGTCATGGCAAGCCCTTCAAGACGGCTGCAAAGCACCGGCGCGGTGTCACGGCCTGGGTCGAGCGGCCCGGTGCGTTAGCAGTGGGAGAGCAGATGATCCTGTTCGTACCGTCCCAACGCGGCTGGGAGCCGTGACACCGGCACAACGAGTCATTGCTTATCAGCGAAGCCTCGTGCTTGATGTGGCGCAGTATGATCTTTTTGCCTGGTGAGAATTGTTGCCTCCTGTTGTCTTTGAAGCGGCCGGTTTTGTCGGGGTCGCGTTGTATCTTGGTTCCTACGCGGCATTGCAGGCCGGGTTTCTTCGGGGCGGCAGTTACACCTACGCGGTGATGAATTTCCTTGCGGCGAGTTTCGTGCTGCTGTCGCTTATGGCAGATTGGAACCTGTGGTCGGCGATCATTCAGATCAGCTGGATCGTGATTTCCATCGTCGGCTTGACGCGGCTATGGATCCTGAAACGCGCCTTGCGCTTCAATGCGGAAGAAGACCTGTTTGTCTCCAGCAAGTTTCCCGCGATTGACCGGGTAGATGCGCGGCGGTTTCTGAACGCGGGCAAGTGGTGTGACGGGCAGCCCGGTGACTACATGACCTTGCAGGGACAGCCGGTGAGGAATCTTTATTTCATCGCGTCTGGCTCGGCGCGCGTTGAGGTGGACGATCAGGAGATTGCGCGCGTGGGTGCCGATCATTTCATTGGCGAGATGGCGTGCCTGCAAAAAGGGCCGGCATCGGCGACCGTGCGCGTGGCAGAGCGGAGCCGGTATTTCACGATCACGTCGGATGCGTTGGAGAAGGTGATCCGGTGCTGGCCCGATATCACGCAGCATGTGCATTATGCGTTTTTCGGCAATACCCAAGCCAAGCTGATCGAGACCAATCGCGCCTATTCCGAAGCCTTGCGTGTCAGAGGCGCGGCGGCCCCGGGTGAGTAGCGGCTGTTTCCGATCCGACACGAGGTAAGTGGCCTGCGCCGTTTCACGTCGCGATTATGTCGGAAACACTCCCATCAGCCCCCGCACCAAACGGTATGCCGTAGTCTATCAAGGGAGGCGTATTCGCGTCTTCCACAGGGACAGATCAGTCAGGACCGGGCAAATGGCGTATAAATCCGACATCGAAATCGCACGCGAAGCACAAAAGAAGCCAATTCAGGAGATCGGCGAGACGCTGGGCATTCCCGTGACTGACCTGCTGCCCTATGGCCATGACAAGGCCAAGGTGTCGCAAAGCTTTATCAATTCTGTGCAGGATCGCCCGACTGGCAAGCTGATCCTTGTCACGGCAATCAACCCGACGCCCGCAGGCGAAGGCAAGACGACCACCACGGTGGGTCTGGGCGATGGCCTGAACCGTATCGGCAAAAAGGCCATGATCTGTATCCGCGAAGCATCGCTGGGTCCCAACTTTGGAATGAAGGGCGGTGCCGCTGGTGGTGGCTATGCACAGATCGTTCCGATGGAAGACATGAACCTTCATTTCACCGGTGACTTTCATGCTATCACCTCGGCGCATTCGCTGCTGTCGGCCATGATCGACAACCATATCTATTGGGGCAATGAGCTTGATATTGATACGCGCCGTGTGGTGTGGCGCCGTGTTGTCGACATGAATGACCGCGCGCTGCGTCAGATAACGTCCAGCCTTGGTGGCGTGTCCAACGGCTTCCCGCGTGAGACGGGGTTTGACATTACAGTCGCTTCCGAAGTCATGGCGATCTTGTGTCTGGCAAAGGACCTTGCCGATCTGCAAACCCGACTGGGTGACATGATCGTGGCCTATCGCCGTGACCGCTCGCCGGTCTTTGCGCGTGACATCAAGGCAGATGGGGCGATGACGGTTCTGCTGAAAGACGCGATGCAACCCAATCTGGTGCAAACGCTGGAAAACAACCCTGCCTTTGTGCACGGCGGTCCCTTCGCCAACATCGCCCATGGCTGCAATTCGGTCATTGCAACGAATACGGCTTTGAAACTGGCCGACTATGTTGTGACCGAAGCCGGCTTTGGAGCCGACCTTGGCGCTGAGAAATTCATGAACATCAAGTGTCGCAAGGCTGGGCTCGCACCGTCTGTTGTTGTCTGCGTGGCGACTGTGCGCGCAATGAAGATGAATGGCGGGGTGGCCAAGGCCGACCTTGGTGCCGAGAACGTCGAGGCGGTCAAGAAGGGCTGTCCGAACCTGGGTCGTCACATTGAAAACCTCAAGTCATTCGGCGTCCCCGTTGTTGTCGCCATCAACCATTTTGTCACCGATACGGATGCCGAAGTGCAGGCGATCAAGGACTATGTGGCCGAACATAGTGCCCAAGCCGTGGTGAGCCGTCACTGGGAACTGGGGTCCGAAGGATCTGCGGAACTGGCGACCAAGGTTGCCGAACTGGCGGATGCCGATGTGGCGAATTTCTCACCGATCTATCCCGACGACATGCCTCTGGCCGAGAAGATCCAGACCATCGCCAAGCGCATCTATCGCGCCGACGAGGCGCTGATGGACCAGAAGATCCGCGATCAGCTAAAGCTCTGGGAAGAGCAGGGCTATGGGCACCTTCCGGTCTGCATGGCCAAGACTCAGTACTCCTTCTCGACCGATCCGAACCTTCGTGGCGCGCCTACGGGGCATTCGGTGCCCGTGCGTGAAGTTCGCCTGAGCGCTGGCGCAGGCTTCGTGGTTGTTGTTTGCGGTGAGATCATGACCATGCCGGGTCTGCCCCGCGTGCCGGCTGCCGAAATCATCCATCTGAATGCGGATGGTGAAATCGAAGGCCTGTTCTAAGCCATCAGGAGACCGCTTGGTCTGGCAGGTTTCGCAGCCGCGCAGATCTGCCAGCCCGGCAACAAAAGGACCGACAATGACAGCACAGCTGATTGATGGAAAAGCCTTTGCGGCCACTGTCCGCGCAAGCGTGGCAGAGCACGTTGCGCGACTGAAATCCGACCATGGGATCACACCGGGCCTTGCCGTGGTGCTGGTTGGTGAGGATCCCGCCAGCCAGGTCTATGTTCGCTCCAAGGGCAAGCAGACCCTTGAGGTTGGTATGAAATCTGTCGAGCACAAGTTGGACGCGGAGACATCAGAAGCCGATCTTCTGCGGTTGATTGACCAGTTGAACAACGATGACAGCATTCACGGTATTCTGGTGCAATTGCCTCTGCCAAAGCATCTGAACGAAGATCTGGTGATAAACGCGATCCATCCCTCCAAGGATGTCGACGGTTTCCATATTTCGAATGTCGGCCTGCTGGGAACCGGACAGAAATCCATGGTCCCGTGCACGCCTTTGGGCTGTCTGATGATGCTGCGCGACTATCATGGGAGCTTGTCGGGCATGGACGCGGTGGTGATCGGGCGTTCAAATATCGTGGGCAAACCCATGGCGCAGCTATTGTTGAACGACAGCTGCACTGTGACGATTGCGCATTCGCGCACCAGGGATCTTGCCGATGTGGTGCGCCGCGCTGATATTGTCGTGGCCGCAGTAGGCCGCCCTCAGATGGTGCCCGGGGATTGGATCAAGCCGGGTGCTACGGTCATTGATGTGGGTATCAACCGGATCGATAAACCGGAAGGCGGCACCCGTCTGGTGGGAGATGTTGATTTTGAAAGCTGCGCCGCGGTCGCAGGGGCCATTACTCCGGTTCCAGGAGGTGTTGGGCCGATGACAATTGCCTGTCTATTGGCCAATACGGTTACCGCCTGTTGTCGCGCCAATGGTCTGGAGGAACCTCAGGGACTGACCGCGTAACAGCTTTTATCAGATGGGAACCATGGTGCCCATCAGCGTGGCGATCATGGTTTCCTGACCCTCTTTGATGGCATAGACATCGGCTGCGACAACAAACAGCCGTCGACCGGGTTTGATGACCCGTCCGCGCGCAATCAGCCTGTCACCCTGGCCAGGTGCCAGCAGGTTGATCTTGATTTCGGCCGTCAGAACTTCGGCATCGACCGGCATCATGCTGAGAGCGGCATAACCTGCCGCGCTGTCGCCCAAGGCAAATGTAAGCCCGGCATGGGCAAAACCATGTTGCTGCTGTGATCCATCGAGGATTGGGGCACTGATGGAAACATGTCCCGCATCAACCTGCAAAAGTTCAGCGCCGAATGTCCGCATCAGATTTTGTCGCGCAAAGCTGTCATGTACCTTTGCGTGAATTGTTGTATCTATCAAAAGTCAATCTCCTGTTACGGGCAAGTTGTTCAAATCTTGGTAAAATTTTCTTTTTTTGAGGACAGAGTGATTGTTGATTGTACTACTCTTCTCTATACGTGAATCTGAGACATTGTTTTTTGTTGGCTCACTGAATTAGACATGATCGACTGTATGAAAGTCGCCTTTATAGCGGCGCTTAAACCGTTCAACTTCGCTTTGTGGGCGTTGCTTATTGTCGTTCTGGGCGTGGCGGGGCCGTTTGGAACATTCGAACTGATTCCCTTTGACGAGCGGTTGCGCTATTGGGGGCTGATCGTCGTGATATCTGCGCTGATGGGGTATCAGGCGTCATTTTTCTCGGAAACTCTGACTACTGGGAAACACCCGATACTCACGGATCTGTTAACGACCCTACTACTTGCACTCTTCCTGACGCCCGTAAACCTTTGGATCACGCATTGGCTTGTTGTCCCTGACCTCCCTGATGAAGGCCCCAGATTTGTCGATATGGCGATATACGTCAGCGCCGTCTCCTTTGCGCTGATGACATCCCGGCGCCTTATCCCCGGTCTGGAAGAGCAGAATTATCTGCCGGACACTCAAGATGATACCATCCCCCGGTTGATGCGACGTTTGCCGGATAGAGTGCAGACGCAAATTCTGCGCATTTCATCCGAGGGTCATTTTGTAGAGATATGCCCATAAGTTGGTGACGGCCTTCATCAGGCGGCGTTTTGAAGTTGCTTGATCCCGTCCTTGAACTCAACCCCCTGAATGACCTCGGGCAGACGGTTTGGCCCGGAGATCTTCCGCCAC
>NZ_JBASXK010000091.1:0-5098 GCF_049276915.1 Aestuariivita sp.
GGCGAAAAGCGCCTGAGTGATTTAGACTCAGGGAATGACGGCTGCCAGAGACATTCCCGATCCCGACGCGATGACCATAGCCCTTCTGCCGGGCTGGGTCACCTCTGTTCGTGCAGAAACCCTTGAAGATGTTGCGTTTTTGTCAGGTGTTGCGCTGGCGACACTGCATCTTGCGCTTCGTCAACCCGGGCTGCCCCATGCCTTGTTGCGCCAGCGTCTGGCTTTGGAGGCGGCCGAGGCCTGTGTGGCGCTGTCAGGGCGGCGCGAAACGGCTGCAGACCTGCGTGACGCGGTGCATTTGTTGCGCGCCGGTGATCATCCGGGCCCGGCGGGTGCGGTCTATCTGGCCTGGCAAAGGTCGGTAGCGCGCCCGATTTCGCTGCGCGCGCTGCAACAGGCGTTGCCAGCGCAGGGCGCGGATCAGATCGCGGTCTGGCTGGACGCGGGGCAGGGTGCGCCGATCGATCAGGCGGCGCGGGTGCTTGAGGCGGTGCTGAGCGATCTGCCTCGCGGCGAAGATGTGGCTCTAATACTGGCGGATGCGGCTCTGGCGCGGGCTTTGGGCTGGGACCATATCCTGCCGCTGCTGGCCGGGGGGCTCAAGTCCCGTGATCTGAGGATGTCGGGAGAGGATTTGCGCGCCGCGGTGCACGGGGCGGTTCTGAGCGGCTGCCGTACTGCGGTTCACAGGGGGGCCGATCTGTCCCGGCGTGTGGCCAGATTAGAGTCTGTTGCACCGAAACTGCGCGCAAAAGGCGCGCACGAGGCGGTTGGTTTGTTCCTGACCCGCGATGTTCTGGCCCCGGCGGCGCTGACATCGTTGATGTCGGATCGCGCGGCGCGGCGGTTTTGTGATCGGCTTGTTGATCTTGGGGTGGTGCGCGAGATGACCGGGCGCGACTCGTTCCGGCTGTATGGGGTCTGAGATGGCAAGGGACCGCAGCGCGCCAGAGCTTGACCGCGAGTTGTCCGACCTGCTGCCCGAGTTGCGCTGGCGCGAATGGATGCGCCGGATCGAGGCGGTTCTGTTTGCCAGCGCCGCGCCGGTTGCGCGGGATGATCTGGCGCGGGTGGTCGGGCAGGGGGCGTCGGTCGAGCTTCTGATCGAAGACCTGGCGGCCGATCTTGAGGGGCGGCCCTATGAGCTGGCCTTGGTGGGGGGCGGGTGGATCCTGCGCACCCGTCCTGCCTATGGCGCGGCGATCCGGGCCGCGGCGGATGCGGGGATGCAGGATCTGGATCTGAGTGAGCGGGATATCGCGGTGCTGGCGGCCATCGCCTATCATCAGCCGATCACCCGCGACGGGCTGAAGGAGATATTCGGCAAGGAGATCAGCCGCGATCTGATCGGGCGGCTGCATGCGCGGGACCTGATCGCCACGGGGCCGCGCAGCCCGCAGCGCGGTGCGCCCTATACGTTCGTGACGACCGAGATGTTTCTGGTTGCCTTTGGTTTGCAAGACCTGCGCGATCTGCCCGATCACGAGCAATTGGCCGATGCCGGGCTGCTGGGGCCCTCGCCTCTTTAGGGTGCGGGCTGCAGCCAGGAGGGCAGACCCGAACGCGCCCGCCCGCTTGTCGCGGCCTGAGCGCAGTCGGCCAGGCTGCCAAATCTGAGATCGCGCCCTGTCAGGCCCTTGCCGTAATGGGCGTATTTTCCCGAATTCGTCATCAGCACTGCGGCTTCGACCGGAAACACCGGTTCGGTGATCGAGCACCAGCAGATGTCGGGAATGACCGTGGCACCTGCTGCGTGAAGCCGAGCCAGAGTGCCATTGGCCTCAAGGTCGGCAAGGGTGTTGCGCCCAACCGTCACGATCGTGCGCGTGTCGGGATGGCAGGTCCGGTCCGCCAGCAAATCGGCAAAGCCCAGACATTCCGAGGCCGAGGCATGCGGGCTGCCGATGGCGACCAGATCGATCTTGTCGCCGCCTGCGTTGAACTCCTGCCAGAGGGTGGCAAGGTCCGTGGGGGTGATCTCAAGCCCGGTGGCACCCTCGGCGGGGGGCAGGTGGCCTTCGGGTGTATGCCCGCGCACATGCAGCATGGGGGCGGCGGATGTTGTCCCGAACGCCGCGCAGAGCGCCTTGAGATCGTCCGGCGAGGCGGACACGGACTCGAGCCCCGTCAACAGCGCAATCCCGTTGGGAGATTTCGCGCCCGCCAGCCACCCCAGCATGGGCCATATGGCATCGTCGAATGTGTCGGGCAGGGTGACGTGCAGCTGGCACACGGCCCGGCGGTTTTCGGCAAGATAGACGCCTGTATTGGGGGCGCGGCCTGTCATGGCGATGAAGAGATCAAGATAGTCGGGATGTTTCTGCGTGCGCGCGCCCAGCACCGAATTGGCATAGATGACCGCGTTGGATTCCGACCAGCCGATGGCCTCGTTCTGGTGGGGCGCATCGTCCAGCAGATAGGGGGCACAGGTGAATGTGGGGCGCGCGCCCATGTTGACATAGGCATCCGCAAGGCGGCTGGCCTTTCGGCCGAAATCCGGCACAACGCCCTGGCGGGTCCAGTTTTCCCGGTCGACGGAAATGGCATTGATCGTGGTCGGTATGCAGGTTCTGGCCCCCATCTGGTGCATTTTCTCAGCGAAATCCAGATTGGCGTCATGGGCCAGAATACAGCCGTCGATATGCCCGCGCGAGACGTCGATCAGCTCATCCGCGCCCTGGGCTGCGGCCATGAGGCACAGCACCTCCATCGCGATCTGGCGCGCGGGGCCGTCCTGACCGTCCAGCAGGGCCTTGTCGGCGTCACTGAGGCGCAGGGCCAGGGTGTCGGGGCGCAACAAGGGGACGGATTGGTCATCAAAGCTGAGCGCGTCGCCGGTGATCTCTGCCGTTTTTGCCCGGGACACTGCGTCATAGATCGCAGGCGACAGGCGCAGCACCGCCACGGGCCGGTCAAACAGCCGCTGCGCGATCACGGCACCCAGCGTCAGGATGTCTTCGGCCTCGCGAAAGACAAGTGCGGCGGGCGCGCATCCGTTGCGCGCCAGTTGCAGCAACACACCGCTGCCGCTGCAGGATCCGCGCGAGGTTGGCATCAAGACGATCCGCCCTGCAAGTGATGCTCCGTGATCGGGGTGATGGGCGTCGATGATCCGGCCCGTGTCGGGGTCGACCCCGCCCCAGAAGCTGAGACCTTCGCGACAGGTGAGAACCTCGCCTTTTGCGTCATTCTGCACGAAGAGCGCGGCTGTATCTCTGGTCATGACCGGCCTGCCGAAAGCTGCCGGGACCGGCGGGTGAAGGGGGTACGCTGCATGGGGGGCCTCCTGCCAATGGCGCGAGGATGCGAGCCAATTGCGGGGAATGCAACAGATCCTGCAGACCGGTGGTCTCAGGCGGCGGGTTTGAGGCTTGCGATCAGGTGGTGGAACTTTTCGCCCTGAACGGCGACGTGGTCGCGGATGGCATCTGCCGCGCGTGCGCCGTCGCCATCTTCAAGTGCTGCGACGATATTCTCATGCTCTTGCATGGATTGTTTGAGCCGCCCGCGCAGGCGCAGCTGGAGCCTTCGAAATGGCTGCAGACGCCGGTGCAGTCTCAGGCATTCCTGTTCCAGGAAGGCATTGCCTGACTGACGGTACAATATCGCGTGAAACCGCTCGTTTTCGCGGAAATAGCCATCTGAATCCTGCGCAAGAACCGCCTGGTTGCAGCGCGCATTGGTGTCATGCAGGTCCTTGAGCGCCTCATCGGTGATGCGCACCGCCGCCAGTCTGGCGCAGACGGATTCGAGTTCTGCCATGACTTCGAACATGTTGATCAGTTCGATGGGGCCGGGCTGGCGCACGAACACCCCCCGGCGGGGCAACTGTTCGACAAGGCCGGTTTGCGCAAGCCTTTGGAACGCTTCGCGAACAGGGGTTCTGGAGACCTTGAACCGTTCGGCCAACTGGACTTCGTCGAGCCGTTCACCGTCACCGAACGTCCCATCGAAGATCAGGCCTTCGATCTCGTCTGCGATGATATCGGATCGTTTTCTGTCCATGAGTTGTATATAAGGCCTGCCGGCTTATCGTGCAACAATTCACTTGTTGTATACAAAAAATTTGACGTGGAAAACATTCGGGTTATCGTAACGTAGGGCCCGGTGTCGAATCGGGAATTCTTAGGGAGGAACCCAATGAACAAGAAATTGACTGCCACAGTGGCAGCTACCGCGCTTTTCGTCAGTGCTCTGGCTGCCAGCGCGACAGAACTGCGTCTTTCACATCAGTGGTCGGACAAGGATGTGCGCCACCAGGTTGCGCAGATGATCGCCGATGATGTGGCCGCCGCGAATGTGGATCTCACGATCCAGATTTTCCCAACCCAGTCGCTGTTCAAGGCGCGTGAGCAATACAGGCCGCTGTCGCGCGGTCAGTTGGACATGACGGTTCTTCCCCTCAGCTATGCGGGCGGTCAGCAACCGGCGTTCAACCTGACGCTGATGCCGGGTCTGGTAAAGAACCACGACCACGCCGCGCGTCTGTCCGATAGCCCCTTCATGGCCAAGCTTGAAGAGAAAATGGCCGACGATGATGTGATGGTTCTGGTACATGGCTATCTGGCCGGCGGTTTTGCAGGCAAGGACAAGTGCATCACCAAGCCCGAAGACATTGCCGGACTGCAGACCCGCGCAGCGGGCAAGGCGTTCGAGCAGATGCTGGCAGGTGCGGGCGCGTCGATCGCGTCGATGGCCTCATCCGAGATCTATAACGCCATGCAGACCGGCGTTCTGGATGCAGCGAACACCTCGTCTTCGTCTTTCGTGTCGTTCCGCATCTATGAGCAGGTCGCGTGCTATACGCCTGCAGCCGATGTCGCGCTGTGGTTCATGTATCAGCCGCTGTTGATGAACAAGTCGACCTTTGAAGGTCTGAACGAAGCACAGCAAGCCGCCCTGCTGGAGGCATCCGCCAAGGCCGAGGCCTTCTATCTTGAAGAAGCCAAGAAGCAGGATGCCGCGTCCGTCGAAGTCTTCCGCAATGCAGGTGTCGAAATCGCGGAAATGACGCCTGAGGATTTTGCAGCCTGGCGTGCCATTGCACAGGAAACGTCCTATGCGGCGTTCCTTGCGGATGTGCCGGATGGTCAGGAAC